>JBAWVE010000141.1:0-5724 GCA_037147435.1 Parachlamydiaceae bacterium | reverse complement strand
TCTTATCAATCAGAAAATCGAAGACATCCGCGGCACACTCTTCCGCCAAACAATGTTTGCTGAATTCGAGCTGTGGCTGCATGAAACGGTAGAAAAGGATATCCCGCTCACACCAAAGCTGCTTAATGAGACCTACCGCGACCTCAACAGGCGCTACTTCGGCACCCACGTCATCATCGACCCCGAAGCCGAAACAGAATGGGCCCGCATCCCCCACTTCTATTACAATTTCTATGTCTTCCAATATGCTACAGGGATCAGCGCTGCTTTAGCCCTGGCCGATCGCGTGTGCCGCGGGGGAGCAACTGAACGGAATGCGTACCTCTCCTTCTTGAAGGCAGGGTGCAGCCGCTATCCCATTGACATTTTGGCCTCTGCCGGTGTCGATATGCGTTCCCCACAGCCTGTGGCCACAGCAATAGCGAAATTTGGATCTCTTGTCGATGCTCTGGCGAAGGAACTGAGCTAGGAGACAGGATACCTTCGGCTGGCGGGTTGTGTGTGTGTTTATAAATAACATAACAAGATAGGCAGGATGGGTAGGATAAGCAGGATGGGGTGGGGCGGCCTTCGGTTGCTAGATAATTATTACACTGTGTAAATTCAACCCGCCAGCCGAAGGCCACCCCCCATCCTGCTTATCCTACCCATCCTGCCTATCTTGTTATCTTATTTCTGAGGCCACACACAACTTCACAACTTCCCAAGTTTCCCTTGCGAAAATTCTCCTGACAGAATACCATGTGTCATCTCAACAACAACAAAACCAGGAGACATGTATTATGGCTCAAACACTTGCCTCTACAAAAGATAAGGCATCAACACAAAAACACACATCGTTACGCCCTCTTGGCAACCGCGTTTTGCTTCGACGCCTTGCCGCTGAAGAGAGCTTAAAAGGGGGCATCATCCTCCCTGATGCAGCAAAGAAAAAACAGGAACAGGCAGAAGTTGTCGCGATTGGAACCGGCAAGAAAGACAAGAATGGCCAACTTATTCCCATTCCCGTTAAAGCTGGAGATATCGTTCTTATTGAAAAATATTCCGGACAAGAAGTCACCGTTAATGACGAAGAACTCGTCATTGCCAGATCTGAAGACCTGATCGCTGTTATTGAAAAGTAAATAATTAAGAGGAATCACTATCATGGCTGCAAAGAACATTATTTTTAAAGAAGATGCCCGTCAGAAAATCTTGAAAGGCGTCAAAACGCTTGCGGATGCCGTTAAAGTCACTTTGGGACCTAAAGGCCGCAATGTTATTATCGACAAATCATACGGCACTCCACACATCACGAAAGACGGAGTCACCGTAGCAAAAGAAATCGAACTGGAAGACAGACACGAAAACATGGGCGCTCAGATGGTCAAGGAAGTGGCCAGCAAGACTGCAGACAAAGCCGGCGACGGCACAACAACTGCCACAGTCCTTGCCGAAGCGATCTACAGCGAAGGCTTGCGTAACGTCGCAGCCGGAGCCAACCCTCTCGACCTCAAACGCGGGATGGAAAAAGCTGTGAAGACTGTTGTCAGCGAACTTGTTAAACGCAGTAAAAAAATTAGCAGCAAGCAAGAGATCGAGCAAGTGGCGACTATCTCAGCCAACAACGACCATGAAATCGGCAAGATCATTGCGGAAGCGATGGATCGCGTCGGCAAAGACGGGACAATCACTGTTGAAGAAGCTAAAGGGTTTGAAACAACGCTGGAAGTTGTTGAAGGAATGAGTTTTGACAGAGGGTATCTCTCTGCCTACTTCATGACTAACACAGAGACGCAAGAGTGTGTCCTTGAAGACGCTTATATACTGATCCATGAAAAGAAGATTTCCGGAGTCAAAGAACTTATTCCTCTTCTGCAACTTGTTGCAGAAAGCGGCCGTCCTTTGCTGATCATTTCGGAAGATGTCGAAGGGGAAGCATTAGCCACTCTCGTCGTCAACAGACTGCGTGCCGGATTTAAAGTCTGCGCTGTGAAGGCCCCTGGCTTCGGCGATAGAAGAAAAGCGACGTTGGAAGATATTGCCGTTATTACTGGCGGACAGCTTATCAGCGAAGAGCTTGGACATAAACTTGAGCAGGTAACGTTAGAGATGCTCGGCCGCGCTAAAAAGGTTGTCGTGAACAAAGACAACACGACAATTGTTGAAGGCGCCGGTAAAAAGGACGAGATCAAAAAGCGAATTGCTATGCTCAAACGTCAAATCGAAGAAACAGACTCCGATTACGACAGAGAAAAACTGCAGGAACGGTTGGCTAAACTGTCCGGCGGCGTGGGTGTCATCCGCGTTGGCGCAGCGACAGAAATTGAGATGAAAGAGAAAAAGGACCGCGTTGATGATGCACAGCATGCTACTGCAGCGGCTGTTGAAGAAGGGATCCTCCCTGGCGGCGGCGTGGCATTCATTCGGTGTATCCCGGCTTTGAACAAGCTGGCAGATACACTCGAAGGAGATGAAAGAACCGGCGTTAGAATCATCATCAAAGCCCTCAGCGCCCCCCTCCGTCAAATCGTGGAGAATGCAGGCCAAGAAGGCGCGATCGTGTTGCAACAAGTGGAAAAGCTTCCGGAAACTCAGGGGTACAATGCCTTGACGGAAGAGTATGTCGATATGATCAAAGCAGGAATCCTCGACCCCACAAAAGTGGTGCGATGTGCTCTTGAAAATGCGACATCCGTTGCCAGCCTTTTGCTGACAACAGAAGCGATTGTTGCTGAAATTGCCGAAGACAAAGCAGCTCCTGCAATGTCCGGCGGCATGGACTACTAAGCCTAAAAAAAAATCGCACGCACTTCCACTTTGGAGTGCGTGCGACTTGTCGCCGCTTTCACACACATCGACTTGTCGATGTATAAGTTCCCAGTCCCTTACAGAAGCCTTTCTAGATTTCTTGGATCTGGAATTTGTCTGGTTCTTTTCAAGTAATCAGCAAAGCTATCACGATTTGTCCTTAGCGCTGAGTAAAGCCTCTTCATCTCTGGAATGCCTGGCTCGCTGGTAATGTTAATATCCCCTGATGTATCCAGACGGTTAGCCTGGCTTAAGCCTTTTTTCACAAGATCTAAAGCCTTATCAAGAGACTCCAGATAATCCGCATCAGTGTATGCTAATTTGGTTAAATTTTCATTAAGGGCTATATTGTCACGGGATTTGGGACCTCTCCATTGACCAAGAGATTCCCTGACTCCCAAAAGTTTAAGGCCCTTAATAAACTTACTCATATTCTCTTGGATTTCCAATCTGAATGCAATTGACTGACCATTCAGCTCGCCGAAAACCTGCTGCATTTTCCTTGCATGATCAGGTTTTGCGGACTCAGCACTGGCTAACGCAGGTCTCTCTAGTATCTCTGTATAAGCACTCCGAGCAGCTTCCAACTTCTTTTGAAGCTTTGACATATTCGTCAAAGAATCATTAGCAATATAGAGAGCACCGGGCAACTGTTGTACCCCTCTTGCTATAAGAGGTAAAGTTTTATCAAAATATTCTAGAAATTTATTTTCATTATTTTCATAAAAGCCTAAGCGATCCGAATATTGATCAAGAACTTTGAAATCATGTATCGTGCTAATGAATAACTTACCAAGATCGTTTTTAGACCAGTATTCCTTAAGATTTTCAACATATTTTTTTACATCTCTTTGGATTTTCGACCTAAGCACAGCCGACGTGTCTTTTATTTCTCCGAGAACTTCCCCCATCCTTTTTTGATGCACATCTTTAGCGACTGAATCTTTCTCTTTTTCCGTTTTCATGAATGCTTTTAATTGCTTGTGTATCTCAACCATTTTGCCATATGCGTTTCCAACGTCCTTGTTTGCTACTTGGGTCAATTCATTATTAGGAACCAAATTTGATTCTTTCCATTCTTCAGCTATCATATCAATAAGCTGATCCAGATTTTTTTCCATTGCTGTCAAATTATGATCCTCTTTGCACAACTGGATTTGTTTTGTAATGCGTTCCATGTCACCACGCATAGGCAAGTGAGTAGAACCATCAAGAAATTCCTTGAAAGATTCTTTCATAAGATCCACGAATGGTCTTCTAGAAGTCCTATTGTCAATATCGAATCTTTCCAAAGCTGCCTTCACTTTATCTGCAAAAGGCGCCGTGTCTTTAATTTTTTGCTCCAATTGATTATGGATTTCATGAAGTGTGTTATAGGCGTCTTTTAAACCCACAGCATCACCTGTAAATTTATACTCTACAGGAATCCCCTGCTCATTCTCGACTTCCGTTGCCAATCTTGTAACCATTAAAGTATCGATTATAGAATCCATCAGGCTCCCTAACTTCTCGTTCATTTCCCCAAAATTGGAAGTTTCTTTCACTTTTTGGATTTCGATTTGAATGTTGCCTAATTCTTTTGGAGAAATAACCCCTAAAGCATGGTTAGAAAACTCATCAAGAGATGTTTTTACCAACGTCTTAAATGCCTTTTTCTGGGTTTCATTCCTCCATCTTCCTGTATCATTATCAAATTCTCCCAAAGCAGACTTCAGCGCTTTCCTGAAATTTACTGGAGGTTCCTGGACGGCGCTAACACCACCAGCAGGTTTTTTAGCCACATTACTATATGACTTTCCAGCAACTGGCAGTCCCAGCACAGCGACAGGGTTTCTTCGGGCACTAACAGGTGACGGCCGGTTGTGGTTCTGCTTTTGGTAAGGATGCTCAAGATGGCGTACAGAACGTATGAATTTATCCAAATTAGGAGGTGTTGCATGTCTCGTGGCCCTGGCTTCTCCAACCCCAGCTCCAGCATCTTTGGCAGCAGCGATCCTCCCAGCTCTAGCTTCTTCCATGCCTCTTACAGTTTTATTTGTTTCAAGGATATTAACAAAGTTGGTATATAACACACCTATCTCTATGGACAATTTTTCGGTTTCTTTTAAAGTCTCTTTCAATGCAGTTCTGGTTTCCTTGGGCGTTTTGTCAATACCCTCCTTCTCAAGTTTTTTGAGAGCTAGGATTGCCGTTGTCAATTTATTTACAACTTCTAAAGCCTTTTTTATCTCAGCATTTTGATCGCTAATATTTTTGTTGACATCTATTATAATATTACTCCACTCAGTTTTAATATCTCTTACCGTAGTTTTCAATTGATTAAACTGAGTGGCATGCAACTCAACAACTCTTTTTGGTACCAGACCAACCAGGCGCATCAAACGTTCACAAAAAGCCCCCAACAAAGTTACTTTATTACCAGCAGTCGTTGTTCCTTGCGTAGCGGCTTGCGCAGGAACATTGTGCCTTTGTGAGTCCTGACCATGAACACCCGGGCTACCATCATTTTGTATTGAACGCATAACAACCTCCACTTTCGATTTCTTTTATTTATTGGTTACGATTATTCATCAGTAAATAAACAAATACACCAAACAATCTAAAATTCATTATAAAAAACACTTATTTAAAATAGCAACACAATTCAAACTATTATTTATTTACCTAGCATATTGTCTGATAACTATCGATATAATCGCACTAACAATTCTGGAATAAGTGATGCATTTAGCGTGCCAACGGGAGAATTTCTGTCGGGATACCGAGAGGACGTGAACGGACACCACATCAATGTTCGCAACCCAGAGGAGATGATCTCGTAGGGATAAAAAAGATTCTAATATCGCTTCAAAATAATATAAGGTACGATTCAACCGTCCTTTTTGCCCTTTTTTCTCTCCTTTTGTAGCCCACACCCAAGTGGAGCGAGCCTGC
>JBAWVE010000140.1:0-5740 GCA_037147435.1 Parachlamydiaceae bacterium | reverse complement strand
GATTCTTAATATCGGCTATATGGGATTTCAATACCTCTTTGTACTCTTCATAAAGAGGCATACGCCACACACGCTCACCTGTTTCACTTCCGGCTCTGACCAATAATTCCGCAACGACATCATTATTCGACATCAAACCTGATGATTCATCCCCAAGGGCAATGACCATAGCGCCAGTCAAAGTGGCTAAATCGATGATACGCGAAGGTTTCAGATTTTTCACTGCATACGCAAGGGCATCGGCTAAAACAAGACGCCCTTCAGCATCTGTGTCGACAACCTCAACGGTCTTACCTGAATAACTTGGATAGACGTCCCCTGGTTTATAACTCTTGGAGCCGATGCTATTTTCTGTCGACGGGATGACAGCAGTGACATTCACAGGCATTTCAAGGGCCGCGATGGCATGGATGGCACCGAGGACAGCGGCCGCTCCAGACATATCGTCTTTCATGGTCTCCATGTTACCTCTTGGCTTAACAAACAAACCTCCGGTGTCGTAGGTGACCCCCTTGCCGATAATCACAGTCTTGTCCGCTGATTTGGGATCTCCCTTGTACTCGACGATAATAAATGCGGGATCAATACACGACCCACGACTTACTGCCAATAGCAATCCCATTTTTTCTTTTTCTATCCGCTTCCTATCAAAAACAGTCGTTTTGACATGGTGGCAGGTCTTTTCCAATCCCCTAGCCACAGCAGCCAAATGCTGAGGAGTGATATCATCTGCATTGCCATTGATCAGATCGCGGGCAAAATAAACAGAATCGCAAATGATAGCACATTTTTTGGCCAGAGCTAAATCAGACTTGGTGGCACCAATAAAGGTTCCCTTCTCCAAAACCACCGGAGCATCATCTTTCAACGTCTCATTTTTCAATGCAGTAAAGACGTAGTTGGGTAATAATAAACCTTCAGAGATGCCTCTAATGATCTCCTTCTCAGCCATGGAAACACAGGAAGGAAGAAGAAGATTAATCGACTTAAGCTTCTTCTTGTGACATAGGCTCGTAATCCGCGCATAGGCACGACGGATCATTTCCACCGTGAGATCTTCCTGAACGCCCAGCCCCAAAAGAACCAAACGCTTTTCAGGCTGATCAGAAACATACTGGACGAGCAAATCCCCCTCAGAACCACGAAAATCATGCGTTCCTAAAACCCCGGACAGAATCGCATTAAAAGCAGCTATATCAACAGCAGCCTCAGCGTGCTTGCTCCCCTTCCAAAAGGGGATGACAAGCACATCGGCAGGTTTTCGCGATTGTAATGAGGGGACGGTTAGGAAATCCATGGTACATACGTCCTATTTCAAAATGGGAGTGGATCATCAGCTTGGGCTGAATGTGAGTAGGATGAAGCCGCAGGATTGGTCCCATAACCACTTGGAGATGAGTAAGCAGCCTGGCCCTGACTTTGAGCAGGAGCGCTGTACCCTGATCCACCATTGTCTTCGTTGAAGTGATCGCGGTTATTTCCTTGGCCCTGTGATTGTGGTGCAGACTGAGTCGCCCCCCCTTGCTCTTGAGCTGGACGGTCTGGATTACCAAAAGGACTGAACTTAATGATATCAGCGTTGATCTCCAACGTGACCTGTTGACGCCCGTCCTTATCTGTCCAAATCTCCGGTTTGTTCATTTCGCCGACGACAATAACAGCAGAGCCTTTATCCAGATACGCAATCATCTTATCATGACGGTCGCCCCAAACGGATACACGCCACCACACAGCTTCATCTTTCCCTGCTTTTCGCACGTTTGTCGCCACAGAAAAGGTGGTGACTTTCTGCCCTGAGGGCGTAAAACGACTTTCAGGCTTGCGTCCAAGGCGCCCTGCTATTTGAACAATGATCATAAATTCCCCACAAGATAGTAAAAAGGTTATTTGAAATACGAGACCATGGGTTTAATTCACTAGACAGGACCTCTGCGCATTTGGAGTGCGTGCCACTTACCGCCGCTTTCGTACGGGCCGACTATCGATCTCATTGATCAACAATATTCAAAAAGAACGTGCTTTTAGACTATTGCAGGTCTACGAGCTCGACAAGTCGAGTTATACAAAAGCGGCGACAAGTCGCACGCACTCCAAATGCACATTGCTCTCCTAGGCTGGTGGATTCAACCAATAGCCAATAAAGGAGGCTTCGAAAAATTAGATTTTAATAAACCCTTGTCCTGGTTTACCTGGAGTTGGCATTCCCCCTGAGCCTTGAGAAGACGCTGCTCTAGTAGCATCATCGCGACCTTCAGAAACCTCAGTGCAAATTTTCCGCCATTTTTCCACAGTCTCTACATAAAGAGGTGCGAAGGCACGCAATGCGGATGAAACAGCATGTTCCATGTCGATCGTGCAATGGATAAGGATCAATTCTTCTTTAACTGCCACACCGACACCGCCCCCAGCCATTTGACCGCCGAGCATAGAGCCTTCAAGAAGGCGTTCATACAGGCGCAACCGAGTTTTGTCATCTCTGGGAAGCCCATCTAGAAGAGGTGAATAGAGATATAATCTCTTTGAGTTTGGTTCATAAGTAAGGTGGAGAGAGAACTCATCATCAATCCCCAAAATACACGTGTTGTTCTCATCAAATTCCAACCCCTCAAGTCCCAGCTCTTTACCGAATTCCTTGAGATTATCTTTTGCATTTTCGAAAGACATACCAACCTCCTATAGGTTACTTTTAGGGCATTTTCAGCAGCTTGCACGCTGCCACTGCGCCATCGCTTTTAAAGTTACCATTTTTAGGCACTGCTCAATTTTAATGCAAGCACTGCCTGATTTAAATTCAATTTCTCTCTTAATAATTGTTATGCTAGCCCCCAAAAGGTGTCCGCACTCGCAATCACTTTAATCTTGGCAAAACTGCCTGATCACCATTTAAAAGTAAACGGTTTTATGAACTCCGTCTACCTTTTTGGTAAACTCTCTCGAAGCAAATAAAAAACAAACTTCGCTCTAGACCGATTATATGGTCTACCCAATTTTTTATGCAATAAAACTATTAAAACTATATTAATTTATTTTTAAGCAGCTACAAAAAAATATCAAGAAAACCGCATGTGTCTGTCAATATAACACTTACAGAGAAAACAGAAACACGTAGACCGACAAATAATTTCTGACACCCGACGGCGATGATAGCGGCCTTGATCACCTTTTCGGTCATAATTTTGCAGAATGACTACATTTGGGTGACGGCATGTTGTGTGTGGGAGATTTACAGGATAGGCAAGATATAGCAGCAGGATTTTTAGGGGGATGAGTTTTGAGGGATAGAAATAAGAGTGTGGGTTCATCCTGTTGCCTCTTGCAGAATTTGTTTCCGCAATATATAGATAGAGCTTTGTACAAAATCAGATTTAGATCAATTCCATTCAACAAAGGACACAGTAGGTGACCGACTCTCCAGCTATCGTAACAGAAAAAGGATCCCCTTACCCGCTTGGAGTCTCCATTCAGGAAAACTTCTGCAATTTTTCGCTTGTTTCCACCTCAGCACACACCGTTTCCCTAATACTTCTCAACAGAAACACAGAACAAGCCATTACAGAAATTCCCTTATCGCCAAAAACCAACAAAACCGGAGACGTTTGGCATATTGCGATCAAAAATATTCCACCTGACAGCGTTTATGCCTACCGCGTTTCGCCCTCCATCAAACCTGAACAGGATCTTCTTCTCGATCCCTATGCCAAATGCACTTCTACAACCAACGAGTGGAACAAGCTATCCCCCCTGTACAGACCCCTCGGCGAATGTTTTTTGGATTCCACTTTTGATTGGGGTGATGATACACCTCCAAAAATCCCTTTAAACGAATTGATCATTTACGAAATGCATGTACGCGGATTCACCATCCATCCATCCAGTCAGGTGAAAAATCCCGGTACATTTTTGGGGGTGATTGAAAAAATCCCCCATCTCATTGAGCTGGGTGTTAACGCCGTCGAGTTGCTCCCTGTGCATGAATTTAACGAGATTGAATACCGGCGAATGCATCCTTCAGCCCCCAAAAACGATGTCAATTTCTGGGGATATTCTACAGTTAATTTCTTTTCACCCATGAACAGGTATGCATCATCCTCTGCACCTGGAGCCGCCGTCAACGAATTTAAAACCATGGTAAAAGCTCTGCATAAAAATGGAATTGAAGTCATTTTGGACGTCGTTTTCAATCATACAGCAGAGGGAGGAAAGACAGGCCCTGTACTATCTTTTAAAGGCATCGATAACAAAACCTACTATCTGTTGGACGACAAAGGAGAATACCTTAACTATTCTGGGTGTGGCAACAGTATCAACGCCAACAATCCTGTTGTCTTGGAAATGATCGTCGCCAGCCTCCGCTATTGGGTTGCAGAGATGCATGTCGATGGATTCCGCTTCGATCTAGCTTCGGCACTTACCCGCGGCCCTGATGGTTCCCCCTTGGATAACGCCCCCCTAATCGAAGCTATTACTAAAGATCCTATCCTAGCTAATGTAAAACTCATTTCGGAATCCTGGGACGCCGCCGGACTGTATCAAGTCGGCACCTTCCCTAATGCTGCTGCACGCTCTGGATCCTCCAGATGGTCTGAGTGGAATGGAAAATATCGCGATACGATCCGGCGCTTTATCAAAATGACCCCTTGGTCTGGTGGGGAATTCGCTATGCGTTTATGCGGATCTGACGATTTATATCGCGAGCTTAGCCCCTGCACAAGCGTTAACTTCATTACATGCCATGACGGATTCACCCTGGCTGACCTCGTTGCCTACAACTCCAAGCATAATTTAGAAAATGGAGAGGATAATCGGGATGGGACAAACGATAATGAAAGTTGGAATGGTGGTGTAGAGGGTGCCACAACGAATAAAAAGGTCTTAAGTCTCCGTGAAAGGCAAATGCGCAACTTTCACCTAGCCTTGATGCTGTCTCTTGGAATCCCCATGATCTTCATGGGAGATGAGTATGCTCACACAAAAAACGGAAACAATAATACGTGGTGCCATGACAATGAGTCCAACTGGTTCCTCTGGGATAAGCTTGGGGAAAATGCAGCATTCTACCGATTCTATCGCCTTACTATTCGACTGCGAAAACAACACCCCCTACTGCAGCGTGCCACATTTTTGACAAACCATGATATCGATTGGCATGGCATCGAACCATTCAAGCCGGAGTGGAATAATAACGTACAATTTGTTGCACTCACACTGAAAGATCCCCAAAACCACGAGGATTTGTATATTGCCTTCAATGCCCAGAGCCATGCTCAAACGATCACCATCCCGCCCCCTCTCCACAAGCGAAAGTGGCGTTTTATCGTGAATACAGCAAACTCCTGTCCTGAAGATATCTACGAAAACGGTAACGGCCCCCTGTTAGTGGACAACGAATTCCGGATGAACGCCTTTTCCGCCATCGTCCTCACCTCGTGTTAGAATTTCACGAAAAGTGGAATGATCCCATGATTGTTCAAAACAATATCAGGTACGATTCACCCCTCTTTTTTGCCCTTGCTGCGGCATGGTTCAAAATAGAACGAAAGCTATAGGTACCCTTGCTGAAGATCGCTTGGCACGCCTCCGAGCTACAGATTTAACAAGACTATCACAAGAAGAAGTAGTATCACCATTAGCAGCAGCAGTAGCAGCAGCAATAGTAGGTGCAGCAGCAGTAATATTAGGAGCAGTATTAGCAGAAGAATTACATATTTAGAGAAGAAACCTTGGACGCTAGTAAATATTC
>JBAWVE010000139.1:0-5881 GCA_037147435.1 Parachlamydiaceae bacterium | reverse complement strand
AATCCTCTTCGTTCAGGTGATCTTGGCCATCCAAAAGTGTTACCTTCATTTGAACGATGCCCAAATTTGTCTTGAAGAATGAGCGATATTATTACGTTTCACTACACGAAAGCCGTTCGACAGAACAAAAAGGAGAAGATTAAATGAAGTGCCTAAATTGTGACTGTGAAAAGTTTGAATCGAAAAACATCCGCTTTAATCCTGTGATAAAAGGAGAGGAAGTTGAGGTTGTCGTCCCCTCGTTTGTTTGCACAAAATGTCAGACGCCTTTAATGGACGGCGAGCAAATGAATGTGCTTAGAAGGAGCGCTGCAGATAAATATCGCAAGCAACATCATCTTTTGACATCTGAGGATATTATCAAATATCGCGCTTCGCTTGGAATGTCTCAAACTGCTTTTGCCAACTATTTAAAAGTTGGAGAAGCAAGTATCAAACGTTGGGAAACATATTTTGTACAGGATGTCGTTCAGGATGATCATATTCGTCTGAAGTGCGATGAGGCCTACGCAGAACTTAATGCCCTTGAAGTTCATTGGAAAAGCCAATCCTCTGATATATACAGCGGCAATAGGCCGTTTTGCTTAGAGCTGTTTAAACAAGCTGTACGCTTTTTGATAGGATTCACAAAAAGCCCTTTGTTTTTGAATAAAGCCTTGTTTTATGCGGATTTTAAACATTTTCAACAACATGGGGTGAGCATTACTGGAGCTAGGTATGTTCATTTAGAATATGGCCCATGCCCAGATCAGTTTCAGAATATCTATCAGCTATTTCTCTCTAAGGGAGTTTTGATTTCTGGGGGGCACCATATTTTAAAAAGTATTGAAAAACCTGATTTAAGTGTTTTTTCAGATTCAGAAAAAGAAGTTTTAGAATTTGTTGCAAAAATAGCTCACACAGATGGAGGAAAGAAGCTTTTAAAAGTTTCTCATGATGAGGAAGCTTTTAAAAAAACTGAACCCCTACAGCTTATCAGTTATGAATTTTCCAAAGAGCTAAAAATATAGAAAAAGATTCGAAGAGTTGCTTGTTGTCACCAAGAAAGGTACAGGCTTTGGAATCGCTTAAGGGCCTGTCAGCACCACGTTTTCAGCCATTCATCATAGATAGGATATTGACAGATCTCAGCCCAGACTGAGACGCTGCTCCGGAGGAGCGAGTGAAGTCTGGGTTAAAGCCACCCTAAGATCTGAGCCCCGGAGGGGCGACACGAAAACGTGCCACCAGGTCATTTCAGGCAGCCTACTAAGTTTTATTGAAGAGAATTCTCCAACAGGCTATATTTCTAAAAAATAAGAAGGATTTTACAATAAAAAACGATGAGTCGGTTACAAAATGTAACCGACTGAAATTGGAAGCTGCTGTGTAGATCCAATAAAAACAAAGGAAAATACCTATGGCGCTTCAACCGCTTGATTACAGATTGCAATCTAACATAGAAACTTGGATTAAGGGTTTGGAGACTGCCTACCGAGAGGCCTCCTGTGTGAAATCGGCAATGGTCAAAAAACGGCAAAACAGGGAGATCCGATACGTCATTCAAAGTTCATCCTTTATGAATATGAATCGGTTTGCCATTATTGGACAGAGTGTTAAGCTGCTTCAAAATGGTTCCTTAAGTGGCGGACGGCCTGATCCATTCAATGCTATTTCTCCAGGAACATCACAGAGTATTACTGATGCTATGAAGGAAGAGGATTGGGTAATTACCAAAAACCTGCTGCAGGCGGGATTTAATACCTCTCATTATAGCGGTAGTATCATCTACTTGGAATCCCGTGCCGGATTTGGCGTCTTGAAATCTATCGTTGAGACGAAACGATGCTATTTTGAAACCTATGCAACAGCTCATCCTCTCTGCTGGGGTGAGAAAATTTCCTGCTGTTTTGAATGGGTTGTTGATATGGCCAATAACTGTCAACAGTTGATGCCAAGCACCGGAAATAGTGAGCATTTGATCCGACGTATCGGAGAACAGGGCGTGTACATCGATCCAAAGGAAAATATCATTGGAGAGCTCGAATTCCAGGAATCTCCAAAAGCTCTTGCATTGCTTTTCAATTCTCCCACTATTCCACTTTCAGCCGTCGATCAAGTGAAGGATAGTATTGTTAGAAGCGCGCTACCTGAAAAATTTGTTCCTAAAGAAATTAAAAAAGAGGAAATCAAGGTAGATCCTAAACCTGTGATGCGCGTGTATGAAATTGATGAAGCAGATCTCGATTTCGATGAGAAGGATCCTTATTTTAATGGTTATTTTTATGATGATGATGACGACGACGATTATGATGATGATTTAGAGTACAAATGTTTAGGTGCAGAAATCTTGTTCGACTATGCTGGGCATCTTGTCCAGTACTCAAATCAGCAGAAGGAAAAAATCGAAACAAGACGAACTCAAAATGCCTTAGTGACAATCCACCGGAATCTACAGTTTGAACAGGATGCTGTAAAACTTATATGGAGGTTAAATTGGGAGCATGATGAGGGCAATTTGTTCATTAAAGATGTCTCTGAAGATGGCGTTGATGTGGCATTTTTGAATTTCCTCAAAGCTGAGAAACCTATCCTCGCCAAGGCAGGCTGGCAAATTGAAGTCAGTAACGACTTTCCAGTCCACCGGGTCTTCGATTCTGATGATATCTACATCGATGCCAACCCTGCGAATGTGAATAACTGGTTCGATGTAGAGCTTGGAGTGTTGATCGACGGTCAGCGAGTGAATTTGCTTCCATTTCTGAAAAAGGTGTTAAAGGACGCTGCTAATTTCCCTGACTATCTCAATCAGCTTAGCAAGATTCCCGGGGATCAAAAAATTCCTTTGATGAACAACCAAAAGGAAATGGTCTTGCTTCCTGCGGAAAGGGTTCTTCATTTCCTGACACTTTTTAATGCTGACAGCCTCAGTAAAGATGACAACAAAATTACGATGTCGTCCTGGAATGCAATCCTTCTGGGAGAGATGGGAGCTGCAGGAAACGCTGCATTATTGCGGTGGTTTGGCGATAATAGCTTAAAAGACATTCTTCAGACTTTGCGTGATCCGGTTCAAAGCTCACAGATCACATTCCCTGCTGAATTCCACTGTGAATTGCGTCCTTATCAGATTGAAGGTGTTGCTTGGATGCAGACCCTCAGGAAAAGTCGACTGAGCGGAATTTTGGCAGATGATATGGGGTTGGGAAAAACAGTACAAACAATCGCCCATCTGACACTTGAAAAAGAACAGGGACGTCTAACGTTTCCATCGCTTGTTGTTGTGCCAACCACCTTATTGTCGAATTGGGTGCATGAACTTAAGAGATTTGCTCCACATTTTAAAGTGCTTGTTCTTCATGGAAACGAAAGGAAGCAACATTTTGGTTCTTTTAAGGACTACGATTTGATTTTTACCACATACCCGTTGCTCTCCCGCGATAAAGAGCCTCTGATGAGTCAGGAGTTCTATTACCTGATTATGGATGAAGCACAGAACGTAAAAAATTCTAAAACACTTGCCTACCAGATTGTCCACCAGATTAGAGCTTCTCATAGACTCCTGTTGACAGGGACTCCGATGGAAAACCATCTGGGGGAAATATGGTCGTTATTCCACCTGCTAATGCCTGGCTTACTGGGCGATGAGAAGACTTTCAATAGAGTTTTCAGGAAGCCCATCGAAAAGGAAGGTGACAAAAAGAGGCAAGCGCTTCTTGCAAAGCGGTTAAATCCGTTCATGATGCGCCGCACCAAGGATCTCGTCGCGAAAGAGCTGCCGGAGAAGACTGTGATTATTCAGCGGATTGAACTCGATGTCAAACAGAGAGACCTTTATGAATCAATACGCCTGAAAGCACAAGAAAAAGTCATGAAGGAAATTGCTTCAAAGGGGTTCAACCGCAGTCAAATCATGGTCCTTGATGCCCTCATGAAAATGAGACAAGCCTGTTGCGACCCTCGCCTTGTGAAATTAACAGATGTTCAGAACATTCCTTCAGCAAAGCTCAACTATTTGAAGGAAGTTCTCCCACAAATGATTGAAGAGGGCAAACGAGTCATCTTGTTTTCCCAGTTCACAAGCATGCTAGCCTTGATTGAAGTAGAGCTGAAAGAATTAAAGATCGATTACGAAATATTAACAGGGGATACTTCCGATAGAGAGACACCCATTAAGCGATTCCAAAAAGGAGAAATACCCCTGATTTTACTCAGTTTGAAGGCTGGTGGAGTCGGCATCAATCTCACTGCCGCGGATACAGTGATTTTTTTCGACCCTTGGTGGAATCCTGCTGCGGAAAATCAAGCAACAGATCGAGCCCACCGGATTGGACAAAACAAAGCCGTATTTGTTTACAAATTGGTCACAGAAGGAACTGTAGAGGAAAAAATTCTGGCGCTACAGGAAAGAAAGCAACGTCTCCTTGACGCTGTCTTCAATACTGATGAGGGAGATATGACAAAACTGTCCCCAGAAGATCTGGAAGATCTTTTCCAGCCACTCAGGTAAGATCGATGATAAAGGATTGATCCATGAAAACTCAGATTCCGGCTTCGTGGGTGTGGAACTTCTAATAATCAGAGATTTACAACCGATGAATACAGCACCTTTTAAACTTACGGCCGCTACCGCATGGGCAAGGAGCATTACGTTCAATGTTCACTGGTACAGGGTTCTCATGCGAGTAAATACTCCATCCCAAAAGTTCTTTTGAGGCATCTGTAAGGGGTGACCAACCTTCTTCTTGCGTGATTTGTTCAATGGGTTTCATAATGCCGCTCTCAAATAAAGCAATGCCCATGTAGTTGCTATCAATCATCCCTGCTTTAAAAGCCGCTCTTACGATATCATATAAGGGTTCCAATTTCCTGTTTATTGTCAAACATGCTATGGGAGTAAAAAAACCCTGAACCTGATTCATCGTACCGCTAGCAACAATATTTTGCAGTCGTAAAATAACAATGTCTTTATCCAATAAATTTTCCAGGATCAAAGCTGATAAACAATCTACAACAACCCAACGAACGGTTTCATGAGCTTTAGGATGGATTAATAAAGCAAAAAGCGGCTCTGGATCACCATCAAAGATTGCTGTGATGATTTTTAGTATCGTCTCAGTAAGCATGTCGCCTAAAAGACGATCTATCGATTCGATTGGTAAATTCAAAAGTTCGATCACAAAGGGGTAAGCTTTCTTTTCTCTGAATTGTCGATGAGTGTACCATTCTCGAACCATTTTGTCGAGGGAATGCGCAAAATCTATGAGCAGGAGGATAAGTTGAAATTAGGGTAGAGCCGACAAAAAAAGGCACAATGGATTCCATTATCAGGCCGGACATAAGGAATAAATTAACCCGACTTGTACGGCTGTTTGTCCATGCTGTCAAATATTTCTCGGAGACGGATGCAATCCGTAAAGTCACCACAACCACCTTTTACATCTGCAACACCATGCAGAAGGAGTTGATCTACAAGCTCAGTTCCGACCTCAATTATCAAACGATGTAACGTTTTTATATTTGCATCCTTACTATGCGCAATCATGTGACGAAAAACCAAAAATAAAACATCTTCTTTTAGTTTAGCATCCGCCCCTAAATCAACAAGGATTTCAGCAGTTATTTTTTTTGAGTCCTTTTCATGTCCATGCGCGGTGATGCGCCCTGTTTCATGGATAACTGTCACTGTAGCTTTGCCCACATCATGAAATAAGGCACATAGTGCCATGGCAAATGTTGCATTGGATGGAAGGTTATCGATGACGAGAAGTGTATGTGTCCAGACATCACCTTCTGGATGCCAACGAGGATCTTGTGCCACCAGATTTAAATCTTTTAAGGCCGGAATCGGCATGGTTCAAAATAGAACGAAAATGGGTAGCACAAAGTAATCAAAAATCTT
>JBAWVE010000138.1:0-6004 GCA_037147435.1 Parachlamydiaceae bacterium | reverse complement strand
CTGAAGCATCCCGTGTAAAAGAGCGGGAAAAGTGCGGTGTAGGGCGTACGTCGACCTATACAGCGATTATGAATAAGATCCAGAGCCGCGACTACACAATCAAAGAGAGCGGCCGTCTGAAGCCAACAGAGCTCGGACAAGTGATCGCACTGCTCATGGAGAACAATTTTCCCCAAATTATGAATATCGGTTTTACAGCCGCAATGGAAGACGACCTGGAATTGGTTTCAGAAAATCAAAAAGATTGGAAAAGTCTGCTTAAAACCTTCTGGGATCAATTCGTCCCTACATTGGCAATCGCAGAAAAAGAAGGTTTTGTCCCCAAAGTACCAACAGATATTGATTGTCCGGAATGTGGATCAAAATTACAGAAAATATGGTTTAAATCGAAATATTTCTACGGTTGTTCCCGCTATCCAGAGTGTTCGTTTTCAGCTCCGATAGAACAAATTAATTTTAACAAGGACGAGTACGCGGTCGATTTCAACTGGGAACAGCCCTGCCCTCTATGTCAACTGCCAATGAAAATCAGGCACGGCCGTTTTGGCGCCTTTCTTGGGTGCACCAGCTACCCCACGTGCAAGGGAATCATCAACATCCCGAAAAGAGGCGAGGTGATCCTTGATGCGCAAGATATGCCACCTTGTCCAGCTATCGATTGCACAGGTCACATGGTCGGACGTAAATCTCGCTTTGGCAAGACATTTTACTCCTGTTCATCTTTCCCTGAATGTGATGTCATCGTTAATGACCTCGCGCAGCTTGAAGAAAAATACCCAAATCACCCACGCACTGCCTACGTGAAACAACCGAAAAAAGGACGCGGGCGGTCAAAAGCAGAAGCTGCAGAACCGAAAACGAAGGCTGCCGCAGGCGAAACCAAAACAGCCTCAAAAACAAAAACTAAAGCGAAAACTAAAGCGAAAGCAAAAGAAAAGTCAGCAACACCACGAAAATCAGGCTTTACTGCGGAACTTAACCTTTCTCCGGAACTGACAACTTTCCTAGGTGTCGACAAGATGGGACGTGGAGACGTTCTGAAAAAGGTTTGGGAATACATCCGCGCACACAATCTGCAAGACCCTGCTAATAAACGTCGCATTCTTACTGATGCCACACTTGCAAAAGTATTCGGTGCAAGCGACCCCATCGACATGTTCAAGATGACGGGGCTGCTAAGCAAACACATGCACGGAAAAGACAAAGAATAAATCAGACAGTAATCGCTTTCAGGTGATCGATCAATTCAGCCACTCGATGGTCCCAGGTGTGTCTTTGCATTACTTTTTCTCTACCGCACTGCACAGCTTTTTGCCGTTTTTCTTCATTTCCTAGCCACTCATTCACCAAGGCATTCACATCAGAACGGCGTGCTGCCTGATAGAATAGCAACTCCTTTCCTTCAACAAACTGTTCGCGAAGATAGAGGCTCTCACTGGTCAATGGTAGGCAGCCACACGCCAGCCCTGTAAAAATCCGCTCATGCGAGCCATCACGAAAAAATGGCATGCTATTTAAGACTATTTTCGATTGTTTTAACACATCCATGCCCTCACCAAACAGTGTGGGTGGATGCACAGTGACATTTTTCTGTGACGAGAGGTAATGATGCCAGTTAAGAATGCCCACAGCATTATCTGTGGCTAACTCTCCAAATACATGGACGTGGGCATCATGTATGGAGCGGACTAATTCCACGCGATCCTTCCCTCGTGTATAATTATCCAGATAGTAATAGAGGGTAGAAAAATCGACACCTTGTGGATCAAGATGCGAAGCGCTCCATGCTTGAACCAGCGCCTGTGCCAGGGAGATCCGTTCATTGGAAAAAACAATGTCAATTGCATCGTCAAGAACTTTATTCAAAGAAGCCGGATTGCGCTGCTGCCACGCCACGCGCAAACTCTCATAGTCATAACAACTGCCCAACAGGACAACATCATAAATTCTTTTTTCATGTCCAGTGGGGGCTAACTCCCTTTCAATGGCATGAGGCCAGAAAAATACCCGTTCAAATCCTGTAGAACGCACGGCATCACAATCGCTACGGTCGACGCATGTTAAAATGGAGTAGTCGCTATTCGTTAAACCGGTAGAATAAAAAGAGGGATCGACAAGGAATGAGATGTGAGGAATTTTTATCAAATCCCAAATATACTCTTTGTTTCCAATAGACTCAAAGCTGTTAAAAGAACAAGTAAAGTCAGGATCGAAGTTCCTGATTGCCTGAATTGTCTCTGCGCCAAGAACCGCTTGCCTGACATCGACAATCTTGGTTTCAATGTCATGCCGTCTCATTGCCTCAGCAAGCTTTTCCGTGAAATAGCGCTTCGACTCATAAAAATTAAAATTAGTGATCAGGCAAACTTTTCGGATATTTTTCATGCTGCTCCCGTTTGACGATTTGCAAAAATGAATGTGTCTCTGCCTTAATTACTCCCGAAAGTGCAATCACAGCAATCAAATTCGGAATGACCATTAAGCCATTCATGATATCTGCCATATACCAGGCAACTTCCATCTTAAGTGCCGCTCCAGGAATGACTATCAGTGTGTAGAGCACGCGATAAATAATCACCGACCTGACTCCAAACAGATACTCAAAACACTTTTCCCCATAATAAGCCCAGGCAATAACCGTGGTAAAAGCAAACAGAATGAGTCCGATCGAAACAATATAATCGCCGGCCCAGAGCGTTGAATTAAAGGCTTGAATCGCCATGCTGGCCCCTGTCAAAGCCTTGCCAGACCCTGTTGTTTGCCCCATAACTCCTGTAACGGCTAAAACCAACCCTGTGACGCTGCAGACAACGATAGTGGACAATAATGCGCCTGTCATCGTAATCATTGCTTGTCGTCCGGGACAATCAGTTTTTGCCGCCGCTGCTGCCATTGAGGAAATCCCCAACCCTGCTTCGTTCGAAAACACGCTGCGAGCCACTCCCATCTGAATAGCCATCATCGCGCTAGCACCCAAAAAACCACCTGCCGCAGCCTGCCCTTGAAAGGCACTCACAACAATCTCCATCAATGCCGCTGGGACCTTATCGATATGAATAATAATAATGATCAATCCAGCGGTAAGGTAAAATACAGCCATGATGGGAACAAGTACAGCAGAGACTTTCCCTATACTTCTGACTCCACCGACAATAATCACACCCACGCAGGCTGAAGTAATGACACCTGTGATCCACGGATCGGTCACAAGAACATTATCAATGGCTTCTGCAATGGCATTCACTTGAACTAAATTCCCTGTTCCAATGGCAGCTATAGCCCCAAAGATAGCAAAAAGAATCGCCATCCAGCGCCAGCCGAGCCCGCGCTCTATATACTGCATGGGCCCGCCCATCATCTCACCGCGGGCATCCATTTCCCTAAATTTTACAGCTAAAAGTGACTCTGCGTATTTGATAGCCATCCCTAAAATTGCCATGACCCACATCCAGAAGATGGCTCCAAGCCCCCCGACGGTAATGGCTGTAGCCACACCCACAATAGTGCCTGTGCCTATAGCCCCTGCCAACGATGTCATTAAGGCCTGAAACTGGCTGATATCGCCAGCGGAAGAATTTTTCTGGGAACTGAATGCCTGCTTCAAAGCATAGAGCAAATAACGTATTTGCATTCCCTTCAAAAGTATGGACAAATAGACCCCTGTACCGATCAGAAAAATAAGAAGAGGAGGCGCCCACACCAGATTTTTGATATTGTTGAGGATAAGATCAATTTCTTCCATAAATACCCTTACATATGTTGTCGATTATTTTACTCGGATTGTAACCAACGCGAATGATTCTTTAAAGATAAATCTCCGAAGATATCGCAAAGCGACTTGACATCAAAGAGATTTTATAATATTGTCGCCTTTTTACTTTAAATTTTAAGGAGATTTTATGGACCCTCAATCAAATACAGCAACTTCACCTTATTACGATGCGCTATCTTCAGCAGCAGCGACAGTAGGAGGTTTTTTTACAGAAACTCTATGTATGGGGACAGCATTTCACGCATCCGTTTCAGCAGCCGGAAGATATACGAATGACTTGACCGACTGGGCATCAGACGATGATCACGCTACAATCCAATCGATTACTGCGGGCGCCGTTGCAGCCTTGACAGCACTTTCCGCTCTGAGTAACTACAGAAACTACAAGACTAATAACGCGTTAAATGCAAAATCAATTGTTCAGGTCAGTGGCAAAGCACTAGCTGCTGCCGCTAGCGTTGCCTATGCTGTCGCATTGAACGTGTATCGGGATTCCGATAGCTCGTATGGTTTCGGTGCTTTAGCTGCAGGTTTAAGTCTTGTTAGCCTCGGCAACGTTGCTATGCACTACAGACAAATGCAAGTGGCCAAGCAAGCCGCACAAGAAAAGAAAGCCGAATAGTCTACCGGCAAGTGCCCGATCCTGTTCAGTCCGTCGCCGCCAATGCGGCGTCGGACTTGGATAAAAATAATCATTAAATTACGAGGTGCATTCTGGACCCTGTCGAAAATCCACTTTTTCTTTTTGCACAATGCAAGGCGTACCATCCCCTAGAAACAGTTATCAAAGATTGCGAAGCGTTGATTGCAGAACGGCCAACTGAAACCACTAGGGTATATCTTTCAGCTCCCCATTCATTTATCAAAGAACTTTCGAAAAAATTCAGTTCTCTGGGAGTTCTTATCGGAGCAGAAGAAATGCCACCCACAGATGAGGGAGCTTTTACTGTAGATATATCAGACAAGGTATTGGCGCAAGAAGAGGCACAGTTCGTTCTCATCGGAACCCCCCAGGATAGAGCCCTTTGTCTGCTTAAGGGTCACTCACTTCAGAGTAAGTGCACGACTGCCCTGAAGGGAAAAATCCCCCCTTTTATTTGTCTTGCGGAAACCTGGCAGGAGCACGAAGATGGTCTGTCCAAACAGATACTCTCGCAACAACTTAAAGCCGTTGTTGAAGGAATTCCTGTTGAAGAACTCAAAGGACTGCATATCATTTATAATGCCGTCTGGATTAATGACAGTCTTTGGAAAGTGACAGAAGAAATTCTCGAAAAGAGCTATATAGCATTTAAAGAAGTTGTGGAAGAGACCCTGGACCCTTCGATCCATGGATCTCTCCATCTTATTCCTGCAGTTCCCACCCGCTGCGAAAAGCTTTCTGAGATTGCCTCTATCATGCAACGTCCCTCATATGCCTTTGCCGGCCTTTCATTGGGAACGATTAGATCTTGAAGGAGCTTAAAAAGTCCCATAAGGTGCTTAAGACCCTTTGTGCACTTTTCATCACAGCATCCTCATCTTCTGGACTTACCATGGACTCTAGCAATTGACGTTCGACTCTGGAGTGTTCTACGTCAGCAGTTTCATGTACAGTGAAGTAGTGGTATCCACCGGGGTTGGTCATGCCGTACCATTGTTTTAGTCCATCGATTTTGGTTGTACAGATGGCAGGAATTTGACTTTCATAGCAGTATAGAGCGGCAATACCAGCGGCGATAGGTTCGTTGCGACAGATATCGCGGAAGGTGTCGACCAGTTTTTTTGCAGCTGATTCGGGTTGATGTGTTTCAACCTCTTGTTTTGTCAATCCCAAGGCGATAGCAAAAGAACGCCACAGGTCAGGGTGATTAGGTTTCCCAGCTTCTTCGTCAATGAGGTTTTCCAACAGAAGCCTTCTTACCTGTGCGTCATCGCTACGGCTATGAACAGCTGATAGGTATGTAGGGAAAGCTTTAACGTGATGATAATACTCTTTGGCATACTCCATCAATGTCGATTGCTTCAAATGCCCGCAAGTCCATGCCTTGTAAAAAGGGTGCGAAAGCATATGATGTTCCTGGATCAATGCATCCAACTTGTTCATGAATTGTGAATTACTTTTGTTCATACTTCCCTCTCTTTATTTATAGAGCAAAACATTAATCGATCCCCTTCATTTTGTCGATGATTTTTTGTCTATGGCCGAAAAATCCGGTTGGATTTCGAGCTAAGATCACTCTCATAGAGAAA
>JBAWVE010000137.1:0-6100 GCA_037147435.1 Parachlamydiaceae bacterium | reverse complement strand
TTCGTTCAGGTGATCTTGGCCATCCAAAAGTGTTACCTTCATTTGAACCATGCCCAAAAATGTGATCACGGCCCGGCCCGGTCTTCGCGTTCAATAGTTTCTTTATTTACGGGAACTGCTGGTTTTGACTACTCAAAAATTGCAGGGTTTGACATGATGAAGTTCTTTCCCTTAACAGGTACCGCAATGACTAATGCCCGACTTTTTACAGTATTGACATGTGTTCTTTTAGGAATCCTAAGCCGATTTCTACCACACCCTCCAAATTTTACTGCCATCAATGCGATAGGATTGTTTGGCGCTTCTACTTTAGGAAGTTTACCACTCTCCCTCTGCACACTCTTTGCAGCACTGTTTTTAAGCGATCTTGTGATTGGATTTTATCCTGATATGTTCTTTGTTTACCTGAGTTTTGGACTGATTGTGCTCATAGGACGTTGGCTGCATTCCACTCAGTCTATTTACCGGATTGCGACTGCATTGGCCTTGTCATCCCTCACTTTCTTTTTGATTACAAATTTTGGTGTGTGGTTAACCTACTCGCTCTATCCAAAGACCTGTGCGGGCTTAGGGCTATGTTACATCGCGGCTATTCCCTTCTCGCTCAATCAAATTCTTGGGGATCTTTTTTACGGCATAGTGATGTTTGGATGTTTGGCTTTTGTCGAAACCCGTACGTTAACGAATTTTTCTCAGGCACTTGGCGGTTCCATCATGAAAAAGTTATCATCCTGATGGGGCATCAATGTTGAGCAAGACACTTATTTTGAATTCGGTAAAGCAGGCACTTAGCGCTGCAGCACAGCTACAGCAGCAGGAGTCGGTTGCATTCATATCACATGCCGCACAGATGTTAGCTTCCTGCTTTCTTGAAGGTAATAAAGTCATCATTGCAGGAAACGGGGGCAGCCTCTGCGATGCGGCACATTTTGCTGAGGAATTAACGGGGCAATTTAGACAGTTTCGTGCAGCTCTTCCTGCTATTTCCCTCTCTGACCCAGGACATATCACGTGCGTTGGAAATGATATGGGCTTTGATAAAATATTTTCCAGAGGGGTTGAGGCTTTTGGCAAACAGGGGGATGTTTTTGTTGGACTCACAACAAGCGGTAACTCAGCGAACATCATCAACGCCTTTGAAGCTGCCCGTCAAAGAGGAATGAAGACAATCGCATTTCTTGGGAAGAATGGCGGTAAATTAAGAGGAGTGGCCGATCTGGAATTGATTATTGAAGGGTTTTCTACTTCAGATCGGATCCAAGAGGCTCATATGATCGCAATCCATATCATCATCGAGGCTGTGGAAAGCTTGGTCTTCAAAGGTGAATAAGGTCGATTATTATGGAAAATTATTTTTTAAAAGTGATCACTGGAAAGAAAAAAGGTCTTGTTGCTTCCACTCTGCGGGGAATCCTTTGGCTGATGAGTTGGCCCTTCCGTCTCGTCATCGCTTGTCGTAATTGGATATTTGACCAAGGATGGGTCTGCCGTTACTATCCCCCTGTCCCTGTCGTCATCAGTATTGGGAATATTGTCGTTGGCGGCACTGGAAAAACTCCTGTCACGTTGCTGATTGCCCAAGAATTCTATCAAGAATTTTGCATTGCTGTCCTTTCGCGAGGATACCGCTCTCAAGCAGAAAAATTACCCATTCCTATCGTATTATGCAAGGGCGAGGGACCGATGCAGTCTGCAGCGTTTTGTGGGGATGAGCCGTTTTTGATTGCTCAAAATCTTCCAAAAGCCTTCGTTATCGTGGGGAAAAATCGACATAAAGCTTCCGATATTGCGGCTAAAGCTGGGGCACAGCTCATTTTATTGGATGATGGCATGCAGCACAGGCGACTGGCCCGTGATTTTGAGGTTGTCGTGATGGATGCCAGTGATCCTTTCGGACAGGGGTATTTTCTGCCGCGGGGGCTCCTGCGCGAGAGCGTCAAGTCGTTATCGAGAGCCGATTTTATCATTCTCAATCACACCATTGACGCGGCTTCCTTTGCAACGATAAAAGGACATATCGCACGCTATACACCAGCCCCTGTGGTTGGCACGAAAATGGAGGTCGTTCAGGTCGAAACTTTTGATGGAGAGCGCATTGTCTCGATCAAAGGTAAAAAAGTGGGGATATTCTGCTGTATCGCCCATCCCGAATACTTTCAAAGAACAATTATCCAGGAAGGAGGCGAAATCGTTAGCAGTCTCTTTGCTGCTGATCATACCAACCTCGGAGCCAAAGCATTGGCGGAGTTTGCAAAAAAATGTAAAGTGGCCGGAGCTGAATTGTTGCTATGTACGGAAAAAGACCGAGTTAAAATCATGGATGTCAAAGGTCTTGATCTTCCAATTGCCTGGGTGAAAATGCGGTTATCGCTGATGGAAGGGGCTGCTGAGTGGACTCGCTTCATGGACAATATCAAGGTTATTCTTAGACGAAATCAGTAACCTGCACGCCCATCGAAGGCACACAAGTTTTCTGTGTGGGTAAAGTCTATACCCTTTTCCGCCATATTATGTAATAAAGCCGTAATTTGCTGGTGAGTGACCTGCTGGTCTTTTTTTTCCGACACAAAGCGGCAGCGCCAGCTATCGCCGCAGGATGTTTCGGGCATCAGAACGGGCCATACAGAAACTCCCCGATTGAAAATTGTGGTCAACTTTAATGTATGTTCGCCGAGGGCAGCAAGGGTCTCATGCAGTTTTTCAAGGCTACTGTGCCACTCAACGAAGATATCGACTCCGAGAGTCTCTTTTTTAACCGGGTGTTTGCTGAGATGTTCCCGATGATGGGATTTTGGATTTCCGTAATGGACGGCTCTTAAAATTTTTGGCATTTTCCCAAGGCGTTCAATCACGGCGCTTGCAAATTCCTGTGTCCCGACTTTTCTTGTGCTGACTCCCTCTTTATAAATATCATATGTGTGTATTCCATCTTCCAACGTGCACAGCCAAGCATTATGGATAGCTGCCGCGATTTCTGGGAGTCCCACATGAGCCAGCATCAGCACTGCCGCTAACAATAAACCGGAGGGGTTTGCAAGATTTTGTCCTGCGCGCCGCGGTGCTGATCCATGGATAGCTTCGAACATCGCCCCATGCTGCCCAATATTGGCAGAGCCAGCCATCCCGACAGAGCCAGCAATCTGTGCAGCCACATCTGAAAGGATATCTCCATAGAGATTAGGCATGACAATGACATCAAAGGCTTCTGGGGTATCGGCAAGTTTGGCGGCACCAATATCGACAATCCAATGTTCATTCTGAATATCTGGGTACTCAGCAGCTATTTCATCAAAAATTTTATGAAAGAGTCCGTCTGTGAGTTTGAGAATGTTGTCCTTGGAAAAACAGGTGACTTTTTTTCGTCCATTAGCGCGGGAGTATTCAAAGGCATAACGCACGATTTTTTCAGAGGCTGGGCGAGTAATAATCTTCAGTGCGTGAACCGATTCAGGAGTTTGTTGATATTCGATGCCGGTATATAAGTCTTCCTCATTTTCCCTGACGATCACGACGTTCATAGCAGGATGAAGGGTATCCACAAACGGAAAATATGAGACACAGGGGCGCACATTGGCATACAGGCCAAGGGTAGTGCGGATTGTGACATTTAAACTTTTGAAACCGCCCCCTTGAGGGGTTGTAATTGGAGCTTTTAAAAAACCTTTGCTGGTGCGTATTGACTCCCAGGTGTTGGGATCAATCCCAGACATCATCCCGCGTGCATAGACTTTTTCGCCGATTTCAACCTTGGTAATATCAAGAGGCGCCGAAGTTGCAGCCATAATTCGGAGCGTAGCCTGCATAATTTCAGGGCCGATGCCATCACCTTCCGCCACAGTAATAGGAATCCTTTTTAGTGTCATACAAACCCCTTTAAGTATTCATGTCATTCACGCATTTTTTTGCATCCGTCAAAAACTAAGCTTGAGACTAATGTATTATCCGATTAAAATCTACATGAGAGCTGCGTGGAATATTGATATCGCGAGGGCGCGTAGCCTTTGAAGTGCGTGCGACTTGTCCCCGCTTTTATAAAGCTCAACTTGTCGAGCTCGTGTATCTGCAATTGTCTCAATGTATATAAATTAAAGGCATTCATTCATGTTAAAAGAACTTTTCGAAAAAGAGAAGGCTAGTATCAATCACTTCTTTGAGAATCTTGATTTGGAGAGTGCTGAAAAGCTTCTACATCTCATGATGAATTGCAAAGGGTTGATCATTATTACAGGTGTCGGAAAAAGCGGCTTAATCGCAGAAAAATTTGCCCTCACATTGACCTCGACAGGTTCCCGTGCTTTCTTTCTATCTCCGTCGAATGCCATGCATGGCGATATCGGAATTGTCTCTAAAGAGGATGTTTTCCTCATGATCAGTAAGAGCGGCGAAAGTGAAGAACTCCTTCAAATGGTGCCTTTTTTGCGCAATAAAGGGGTCAAACCCATTGCCATCGTCAACAAAGCTAATAGCCGGTTGGCCAAAGCATGTGAGTTTTCCGTCGTTCTGCCAATGGGAAAAGAATTATGTCCTTTCAATCTTGTACCCACTACTTCATCTGTCACACAAATGATCTTTGGCGATGTCCTATCCATCGCACTGATGTCTCGGAAAAAATTCAGCCTCGCGGAATATGCGAAAAATCACCCGGGAGGGAAAATCGGCCGCTCACTGACTCTGCATGTTAGCGACCTAATGCTCAGAGACAAAGACATCCCTCTCTGCGCTCCTGAAGATAAACTGGTCGATATCCTTGTGGAATTATCAGACAAACGCTGCGGTTGTGTCCTAGTTGTCGATAAAGAACGCACACTACAAGGGATTTTTACCGATGGTGATCTGCGTCGTTCCTTGCAAATACATGGATCAAAGTCCCTGGATAAGGTCATGAGCGAAATCATGACAAAAACAGCGCGTTTCATCAGGCATGAAGAAATGGCCTGCAATGCTCTGGCTATGATGGAGGCCGATCAACAGCACCCCATCACAGTCCTTCCCGTCATTGATGACCAGCATAAAATCGTAGGCCTTATCAAAATGCACGACATCGTCCAGTCCGGTCTGTAGCTGTGTTTATTTATTGTACCTGGAGCCCTTGGCAATTTCAAAGGCTCGGTAAATTTGTTCGATTAATATCAGGCGGGTAATCTGGTGTGTAAAAGTCATTGCAGATAGGCTGAAGAGTGGATATTCATTTTTTAATTCCGGGGGCAGTCCATCAGCCCCGCCGATCACCAAAGCGGCTCGCGCGCCGCCCAATTCCAGCTGTTTTAGGAAATAGGTAGAAAATTTCTCGCTGGTAAAACTCTGACCTTTGGGGTCGAGGCATAGGACAATACCCCCCTTGGCGGCTTCCTTTCCCACAAGCTGCGATAAGTGTTCATCATCTTTGGCCCAGACAAACTCGATCGTGGTTATCTTTTGAAGCCTTTTAAGGTATTCGCTAATCGCTTCTTCCAGCCACTCTTCTTTGGTCTTTCCCACAGACAGTATGCGGATCCGATACATGAGATTATCTGTGTTGTTTCATGATTTTATCGATGTGACGTTTTTCATCCCGCTCTTTAATAGCTTCCCGCTTATCATAGCTCTTTTTCCCTTTTGCTATGGCAACACGCATTTTGACCCGGCCGTCCTTTAAGTAGAATGACAGGGGGATTATTGTCAGGCCTTTTTCCTGTGTGGCAACTCGTAAGCGTTCAATCTCTCTCTTATGCATCAGTAGTTTTCGTTCGCGCCTGTCTTCGTGGTTGTAGAGGCCGCCATAGCGATAGGGGGCGATCGTGCATCCCACTAACCACAACTCGTTATTCATGACTTTTACATACGCCTCTTGGAGACTGCCGCCATGATCACGCAATGATTTGATTTCCGTCCCTTGCAAGGCAATACCGGCTTCAAATGTTTCCAAAATCTCGTAGTTAAATGTCGCGCGCCGGTTTGAAACCAGGTCGTTATGGCTTTTTTCGTTCATCTGTCAATCCCGTGTGTTAGTCACTTAATAATAAGACCTTTTAAGATATTTCACAAGTGGGAAGCGCAGGGCAAAGCACAGAACGAGCAGTGACAGAGGGCAATAGACAGAACAGAACGAGCAGTGACAGAG
>JBAWVE010000136.1:0-6150 GCA_037147435.1 Parachlamydiaceae bacterium | reverse complement strand
CCATGTTCGGTTACTATTAAATTATTAGATTAACACTTGTGGGTAACGACAAGGTGAACAGGTACGACAACAACCTGAAAATACAACTTATTTACAACTTATTTATTGATTTTTAATACTAGATGCAATATAATCGCTCTTTTATATTACAAAGGATTGTTATGAACGAAAGTAATTTAAATAACGAAAACAATCAAATTTTCTTTCAATTTCCCTCTACTATTTCAAAAACAAGTACCCCGCAAGTCTCAAGACATCTATTCACTACAACATTATCATCAAAGCTCCAGCGTTTCGACGACCTAGAAATCTTCCGGCAAGAAATCGAAGAAAGCCGGGCCGGCCTGCACCACCAACCCTATTCCAGCAAGAAAAACAACGTTTTAGTCTATAAACTTGTCTTTTTTGGATTTTCCCTTTTGTTTTTTGCACTGGGAATCGCTGCAACGTGGCTGCCCTCCGCTATTAGCTGCGGTCTTCTGTTCGGCACCTGCACCTTCTTAAAGGGAGCCGTCCTTTCAATCTGCATTCTCCTTTCACTCACTTCATTCATTTTCTGCTTAACACTGCAGGCTCGTAGGGAAGCTGTATTAGAGGCTGTCCGAAGAGCAAAGCTCCACCTGAAATCGATCCTTGTGAGAAAACAAATCCGCATGGGCCTAAAACGTTTTGTGATCTTCTTTGGCGAACAACGCACACAGGCTGCTGCCCTGGTACAGATGTATCATGATGGGATAGAGAAAATTAACGATAAAAAAGATGAAGCAATACACCTTGTCCACCGCATTGCCACGGCGCAAACTCTAGATAAAAAGGAAAAAGAAACTCTATTGAATCAAGCAATTGAAGAGCTCGATGAAAAATTAAGGGTATTAATCCACTCCTTCCGCCATGCTGTACTGCCATTTAATTGCTCTTAAAGCTGCTTGCACCGTTAGAGCTCCTGCAAGGATTCCTTCTTCGTGGCGAAATTCAGGATGATTTTCCAGCTCTGGATAATCATTTGGCTGCAAAACGTCTTCAGAAGTTAATGTCGGGACAATTCGTCTTCCCAACTTTAGTAGTGCTCTGTTTTGTTGCTCGATGATCGATTCAACAACAGCCTCGACAGCAGACCAGTTAACAGTTTTATTCTCCACTCCCCTTCCCCTTTTTCTCGCTGCGACGGCGTTGAAAGAAATCCCGCATGAGGGCAGCGCACTGAGTTTCCAAAACACCTTTAGTGATCACAACAGTATGCGTGGGGTGTGGTTGGTCGAAGAGATTAACCCAACTGCCATTGGCCCCATGCCGCAGATCCGGTGCCCCCCACACTAACCTAGGAACGCGGGAGAGAAACATTGCCCCCGCGCACATGGTGCATGGCTCGATGGTAGTATAAAGCGTTGTATCGGCCAGGCGCCAATTCTCTAAAGCCACTTCCCCTGCAGTGATGCACAGCATTTCGGCGTGCGCTGTGGCATCCTGCAGCAATTCCACCTGATTATGTCCGCGCGCGATGATACGGCCTTCTTGTACAAGAACAGACCCCACGGGGACTTCATCTTTAAGGAAGGCTTTCCATGCCTCCCTCAGCGCTTCAATCATGAAGCGTTCGTCATCATCACGCGGTGTCATTGCAAAGGGAAATGGTTCTGCCTTGTGCATCATGAAGCAGGGTGTTTGCGTTGCATGGTAGCGATCTGCTTTTTTAGGGCATCCACATCTTGATTATATTTTTTCTGTAGACCCGATAATTTTTTTTCATATTTGTCTGTCAATCGGGCAATTGTCTGGTCACACCCACGCTTTAGAGCGTCCATGGACGCGTGTTCCTCGTGCTTTTCTTCATTAGCCTTGTGGGAAAGAGCATAGTGGTCTGCTTTTTTGCCAAGAGTCGCATAGATCTCTTCAGGGAAAACGACGGAATTGAAGACACAGAAAAGATAGGTCTGGATCGGGCCGAACTCTGCCACAGCCTTTTCCATCATTTTAACGGCGACCTCGCGATCGATTGTTGTCAACTCACTGAAATCAGGTGTAATTTTCGAGAGTTCCTCTTCAAAGTGATTGTAAAGGTCGGTGTGCTTTAACAACCAGCGATTGGTGATGAACTCACCTAATTCTTCCGATTTTTCTCCATTTTGCATCACATCAAGATAGGCTGGCGCCAACTCTTCAGGGGTAAGTTTAGCCGGATTTTTTCCCGCAAAGTAACGTTTGACAAAAGCGATGTCTTGTCTAAGATGATCATTTCTGAGATCTCTCTTAATTGTCTCAACGATTGAGGGCATCCACCGTTGGAGGATGGCAAATTTATCTTTATATGTGGTATCTTTAAGCATGGTACTGTCCTTTTTTTATGTAAAACGATCAGCTTAACAAGGAAACAATCAAAATGCAAGAAGGGAAAACGTCGCATCATCCGTTCTATGGCCGCGTAATCATCCGAAGGCAAGAGGAAGAATACATCAAAAACCTGATGAAAAAGTATCAACACGAACCTGTCAGCGATGAACTGAAAAAGAAGGTGTGGGATGAGCTGCAAATGGAAAAGCATCTGGGCAAGATCACTATCCCTTTTAAACTTGGCGTGCGACGCGATCCGTACGGAAAATTCCCTGATATTATCGAAATCATCCTCGATACGAAAGTTTAAGCTTGATTTATAATTGGCCATGGTGTAATATTGAGGTTTGATCGTTAAAAAATACCAAGATAAACAGAGCGCCTTTCGGGCGATTTAAAATGGGGGATATGCAGAAATGTCTCTAGACAAAGGCACAAAAGAAGAAATTACCAAGAAATTCCAGTTACATGAAAAAGATACTGGATCTGCAGACGTTCAGATCGCCATTTTGACAGAACGGATTGCCGAACTATCAGAACATCTAAAACGTATGCCTAAAGACCATGGGTCTCGGCTTGCACTATTAAAGTTAGTCGGCCAGCGTCGTCGCTTGCTCGATTACCTTAACTCAACGGATACAAGCCGCTATCAGTCGCTAATTACCAAACTGAAGCTAAGACGTTAAGTCGAATAGGCGCTAAAAAGAGATTTGCAAGACAAAGGCAGCTTCTGGTAAGCTGCCTTTGTCTTTTAAAGAGAATTGTAAAATTTGCTGTGGATGCCATGGCACGTTGTGCAATCAATAGGAAATGGAAATAATAAGGCGGCGATAGAAATCAGAAAACTCCCCTCAAGTATGATTGAAGAGTGTTTTCTGAATTCCATCCCCTCTGAGACCGCTTTCCATAACATTTAATCACACACATTAGGAGTACAATGAAACATTCAACATCAGTTATGGTTGGTAATCAGGAAATTACCTTCGAAACAGGACAAGTTGCACGCCAGGCTAATGGCTCTGTCGTTGTCAAATGCGGCGACACTTTAGTGTTCTGTTCAGCTTGTGCCGCTTCAGAACCTGCAGAAACAGCCGATTTTTTCCCCTTGCGCATCGACTATCAAGAAAATTTCTCATCCGTAGGAAAAACACTCAGCGGATTTATCAAACGGCAGGGCCGACCTTCGGAAAAAGAGATTCTCGTCTCCCGCCTCATTGACCGTCCACTCCGCCCGATGTTCGAAGATGGCTACTACAACGAAGTGCAAGTTTTGGCATACGTCTGGTCGTACGACGGCGTTCACTCCCCCGAACCCCTAGCTATCTGTGGCGCCTCTGCAGCACTGGCAATCTCCGATATCCCTCTCCTCAAACCCATCGGTGCAGTACGCGTAGGACTCATCAACGGCCAACTGGTTGTCAATCCTACAGCAGCCCAACAAAAAGAGTCTAAACTCGACCTTATCCTAGCAGGAACGGTTGATGCAGTCCTCATGATCGAAGGTTACTGTGACTTCTTAACCGAAGAGCAAGTCGTTGAAGCGATCACCGTCGGCCACGCAGAAATTAAGAAAATTTGTATCGCCATCGGCGCATGGCAAAAACATATCGGTAAAGCGAAACATGTCGCAACCATACGCAAATTGCCGCAAGAACTCATCAGCCATGTTGAGAAGATTGCTAACCCCCTGTTGGAAAAAGCACTGCGTATCCCTGAAAAACAGAAACGTGAAACAGCACTTGGCGGCGTTAAAGAAGCTGTCAATAAGCATCTACTGCCTGAAGGTCAACCAGCTCTCCACTCTGCTTCAGACGTGGCTGATGCCCTTAAAACTGTTTCATCCAAGCGTATGCGCCGCATGATCGTTGAGGAAAATCTGCGCAGCGATGGCAGAAATTCCACAACAATACGCCAAATCGATGTCGTCCAGAGCTTCTTACCAAGAACTCATGGTAGCTCTCTCTTTACCCGTGGTGAAACTCAATCCCTTGCCGTGTGCACTCTCGGAGGAGAAAGCATGGCCCAACGTTTTGAAGATCTCCATGGCGAAAATAGCCACCGCTTCTACCTCCACTACTTCTTCCCTCCGTTTTCCGTCGGCGAAGTCGGTCGGGTAGGATCCCCTGGTCGCCGTGAAGTCGGCCACGGAAAACTCGCTGAACGCTCCCTGAAAGCCATGCTACCGTCGAAGCAGGAATTCCCTTATGTGATTCGCATCGAGTCGAATATCACAGAGTCCAATGGTTCTTCTTCTATGGCAACCGTCTGCGGCGGCTGCCTGGCGATGATGGATGCTGGTGTGCCAATTAAACGTCCTGTTGCCGGTATCGCGATGGGACTTATTCTGGAAACAGACAAATTCACGATTCTCTCCGATATCTTGGGCATCGAAGATGCCTTAGGTGACATGGACTTTAAAGTTGCCGGAGACAAAGACGGAATTACTGCCTTCCAAATGGACATTAAGGTTGAAGGAATCACGATTGAAATCATGAAAGCGGCGCTTGCCCAGGCTAAAGACGGCAGAATTCACATCCTGAATAAGATGTTGGAAACATGCCCACGCTTCCGCGAACAGATGTCTACATATGCTCCACGGATCGAAACACTGATGATTAAACCAAGTAAAATTGCGACAGTCATCGGACCGGGCGGCAAGCAGATACGCGCCATTATTGAAGCAACCGGGGTCCAAATCGATATCGATGACAGCGGCCTTGTCAGCATCGCTTCCTCTGATTTGGAAGGACTAGAAAAAGCCAAAGCGATTATTTTTGGTCTTACTGCTGATGTGGAAATTGGACGTATTTACACAGGGAAAATTACATCGATTATGCCCTTCGGCGCTTTCGTTGAGATTCTTCCTGGAAAAGAGGGGCTATGCCACATCTCGGAATTCGACAAAATGCGGATCGAAAATCTTAATGACCACGCCAAACCTGGCGATGTGGTCAATGTTAAGGTTCTCGACATCAACGAACGTGGTCAGCTAAAACTCAGCCGCAAAGCGACGATAGCTTAATTCTGAGCCTGAAAAGAAAAGTGGCCACTACTGGATTTAAGCGTATTTGCTATCCGATTCGGACGCTGTGTTCCCCTTTATAAGGGAACACAGCGGGACCGATTATTCTTGAAATAAACGTGATTTAATTTCTACACAAAGTCACTTTCTCTCTCTGTCTCAAAATGTGGGAAGTCAAAAGACCCCTCCTCAATAATTATCTGAAAGAAGAGGGATTTAGATACTTCATCATTGGAGTCACATTTCAACCGAAACGTTCTCTCACTTAGATTTTTGTCTTTATACTTAAACTCGGCATCCATTTTTTGAATGATGCATGACACCACGTTTTTCAACAACTGAATGTGTCTGTCTGTATCCGTAGTGACAGGCCAATCCGAATTGCAATCATATATTATGGCAGAAGCTGAACCTGGTTCATCTCTTTCTCTGCGAAAATAAAACTTAAAAATTAATTTAGGTGAATTCGGATGGTACATGCGATAATCTAGATGAAATCGTTTACTGACCACGTCGGAATAAAACCGCTTCGGATTATGAAGATCCCGAATATAACTGCTCAACGCATTCTGTGCGATACATTGCGTGACTAAACTTGACATTCGCTGTGTAGCGAGTTCCCATAGTTCCACGCCTGCAACCTGTTCTTGCCCATCGGCAATAGGTGCAGCTCCCGCAATACTCAACGCCATAAACAGCCCCCTTGGTTGAATTAAACGCACTTAAACCACTTGCCACATTAGGAACTAGTAGGCCGCCCAATAAGTTCTGATACCCTGCGGCTGCGTGAAAGCCCCGGG
>JBAWVE010000135.1:0-6171 GCA_037147435.1 Parachlamydiaceae bacterium | reverse complement strand
AGATAAAGAGCGTAAAAAAGAGCGTATTCAGAAAAAAGAAGAGTTTAAACAAAACTACGACGCCTCTCTAAAGAAACTGGAAGAATTTAGTGAACTCTACGAATCGTCTCAACCTTCTGCTGCGGAAGCAACAAAACAGCTGGATGAGCTGGTGTCCGATATCCGCAGTCTCGATTTGGGACGCGACGAGCTGAATAGCCTGCGTGAAAAAGTTCAAGCCCTCAGAAAAGTAATCCTGGAGAAAGTGCAAGCTCAAGAGCAAGCTAGGGCTAATCACGAACACGAGAAAGAACGTCTACGCCGTCAAAGAATTCAGGAAGTTAAGCAAGATGTCGAACTCCTATTGAAAGAGGGTTCTTCACTAGAAGCTGAAACGATTGAATCACGACGCGATGCCATCGTTCAAACAATGGAAGAACTGACGATCAGCAAGCTAGAAAAACAGGAAATTGAACGTCAACTAAGACCTCTGCGTGACTTGATTTCTGAAAAGAAAGAGAGCTCCCTGTTAACATTGTCTGACGACGACCGACAGTCTCTTCTACAGCTTAAAGAAATCCTCAAGCAACGTAAAGTGCGTCGCCAAGAAATTAAAACTCAGATCGACCAGCTAAGAAAAGCTGCTGGCTCTTCAGGGTTTGATTTCGAACAGGCAATGAATTTCAAGGCTCAAGTTGAAGTCGAAAAAGAACGTCTGGAAAAAGTCAATCAAGGGATTGTAGAAATTGAACAGAAGATTGCTAAGCTCGCAAAGCGTTAGCGCTTTCGATCTAGATCACACCCTGTTCATCGATAACGCCGGATACCGTTTCGGGCGTTATCTTTGTCAAAAAAAAGTCATCTCTCCCTTTTCTCTTTTATTCATTTATCGGAGCGCCATCCTTCATAGGATGGGGCTCTTATCCATCGAACAACTCCATCAGCAGGCCTTCCATCGATTGTTTTGTGGCCGTTCCGCTGCAGAAATAAAATCGTGGGCGAACCGATTTCTCGATGAACATTTTGATCACATTCTCTATCCTCCTGCTGTCAACCACTTGAAGGCTGCGCAAAAGCAAGGTCACCTGACTGTTATTATGTCCAGTTCACTGGACTTCCTTGTCGAACCTATTGCCGCCCGCCTCAATGTACCCTTGTGGCACGCGACGCGCTATGATGTTGACAAGTATGGAAACTTTTGCAATATTTCATCTCTGATGCTAGGGGACACGAAGGCTTCAATTCTAGAGAAACTTAGACTTGAACAGGGGATTGCGGTTGAACAAATTTATGCCTACTCCGATAGTCATCTCGACTTGCCCTTTTTAATGGCTGCGGGAAATCCCGTTGGAGTCAATCCCAATCGTCGCCTTCTAGCCATCTGTAGAAAAAACCAGTGGCCCATTATTTGATTAGATAGGGAGTCGGACATGAATCCACGTTATTATGCTTTGGAAATTATAGGCAATCGCACTCACAATGGTGTGGTGAAAGAAAATGGCAGTCTTACAGAAACCTTCAATAGTCACGTTTTCACCCACGCTGTCATGCAAAAAATGCTCCCGCGTGACGTCTACACCAATCTCATTAACACCATCGAAGGGAAAGAGAAAATCAGGGCGGAGTACGCCGATGCCATCGCTCATGCTATGAAAGAATGGGCTTGCAGCCTGGGCGCCACTCACTACAGTCATTGGTTTCAACCCTTGACCGGCGCCGCAGCGGAAAAGCATGACTCATTTATCGAATTTAAAAATCGCGGCCAGATGATTGAAAGGCTGAGCGGAAAACAGCTTATCCAAGGGGAGCCCGATGCTTCCTCGTTCCCTTCAGGCGGATTGAGGAGTACATACGAGGCAAGGGGCTATACGGGATGGGATCTTTCTTCTCCGGCGTTCATCTGGAGCGGTGGCGACGGGCGGGTGTTGTGCATTCCTTCGGTTTTTTGTTCGTGGAATGGGGAGGCCTTGGATACCAAAATTCCTTTGCTGCGATCTGACAAAAAAATAAGCGATGCGGTCATGCGCCTCCTGAAGCTGACGGGCATTAAAGCCAAGTATGTCACTTCTACACTGGGGTGTGAACAGGAATATTTCCTTATCGATCGCGCATGGCGCAATCTCAGGCCCGATCTTCTTCTTGCCGGGCGCACAGTATTTGGCGCCTCGTCGCCAAAAGGGCAAGAGTTGCAGGACCACTATTTTGGATCTGTTAAAGACCGCGTCCTCGCATACATGCGTGATTTTGAGATTGCCGCTTTAAAACTTGGGATACCTGTCAAGACACGGCACAATGAGGTCGCTCCGGGCCAATATGAAGTAGCTCCTGTTTTCGAACAGTTGTCCCTTGCTGTGGACCATAATATTTTACTGATGGAACTCATGCGTCAAATTGCGACAAAGCACAATTTTACCTGTTTGCTGCATGAAAAGCCTTTTCACGATATCAACGGATCGGGGAAGCATTGTAACTGGTCTTTAGCTACAGACACTGGCATTAATCTGCTTGACCCTACGGATAAGCCGGGGACTAACCTGCATTTCCTGATTTTGCTCACGGCAATTCTGCATGCTGTGCACGAGCATTCCCCCTTGCTAAGAGCCTCCATCGGTTCTGCTGCTAACGATTTTCGCCTTGGAGGGCACGAGGCGCCTCCCGCAATTATTTCGGCTTATCTTGGCAAGGGATTGGAAGACGTATTGGAAGACTTCGAAAAGAAGGGGTCACACCAGCGCACAGAGGGAAAAAGCTCTTACGATTTAGGCATTCATGCCATTCCGGATTTATTCAAGGACAACACAGACCGTAACCGGACCTCGCCTTTTGCCTTCACTGGAAACAAATTTGAGTTCCGTGCAGTGGGATCATCGGCGAGTCCTGCATTTCCCGTCACGGTACTAAATGTCATTGTCGCTGAAAGCCTCAATCGTATCGTCGACGAAATTGAGAAGAGCCTGGCCGATAAAAAAGGGGCAGCCAAGAGCTTCACGGATGCTGCCGTTCCTGTGATTCGTAAATATTTACGTGCCTCGCGCGATATCCGTTTCAGCGGTGATAATTATGGTGACGACTGGATAACAGAGGCGAAGAAGAGAAAATTGCCGATTGTTAAGAAATCCATAGTTGCTTTTGAAGCGCTTAAATCGGAAAAAACAGCACGGGTCTTTGAAGGTGTGTTAACTGCAAACGAATTACATAGCCGCTATGACATTTCAGCTGATATTTATTCGTCCCACGTCAATATCGAAAGTAAGCTGATGGTAGATATTTTCCGCACAATCATACTCCCGGCTGCGCTGAAATATCAGGAACAGTTGTGTGCTAATCTGATTTCGATGCAGGAGGCTACTGGTAAACAACCGGCAAACCAGAAGAAAATTCTGCAAACTATCTGTCAACAGATCGAATCCGCCATTGTGGCAGCTGACGCCCTTGAAAAAGTCTCTCATGATGTACAAAAGATTTCGGATCCTGAGAAGCGGGGTAATGCTTTTTGCACTAAAGTCCTGCCTAAATGCGAAGCCTTGAGAGAGATTGTCGATTGTCTAGAGTCCCATGTGGATGATGCCTTATGGCCTCTACCTAAATACCGCGAAATGTTGTTCCTAATCTAAGGGCATTTAAGGATCGAAAACGCGAAGCGTGTGGAGTGCGTGCGACTTGTCGCCGCTTTAGTATCGCTCGACTTGTCGAGCTCATAAATCCACAAATACTTGTTAAAATGTTGGACTACGTTTTAGAAGATCATTTATACTGACGCAACTATCTACACCTCCATACATGAGAGAAGCTCGTGACAAAAGAAGAAATAAAGCTACTGGATCTCATAGCTCAGGCAATTTTTGATAAAAAAGGGATTAATATTCTTGCCCTCGACGTGCGCGGCCTTTCAACAATGACGGATTACTTTGTCATCGCTGAAGGTTCCGTCGGCCGACATGTTAAAGCCCTTGCAACAGAAATTAAACATAAAATGTCTGACGAAGGGGGCGCCTTGCTTCAGTCTGAAGGCGAAAGCGATGGCGAATGGGTCGTAATGGACTACGGATACATTGTTATCCACCTGTTCACTCCGGATATGCGTGAAAAATATGCCTTCGAGGAACTATGGAGCCGATCCACAATTATCGACGTTAAAATTAATACAAACCCAATAATATAGGTTTATAATGAAAAAAAAGAGAATAGTCGTTACAGGAATGGGGGTAGTGTCCTGCTTCGGCAATGATGTGGATACTTTTTATGCTAAATTGCTTGAAGGGAAAAGCGGAGCCAAAATAATCACCGAATTCCCCTGCGAGGATTTTCCTACACGCATCGCTGCAAAAATTGATGATTTCGATCCGGGCGAATACCTCGACAAAAAGCAGGCCCGTCGCGTTGATAAATTTATATTATATGCCATCGTTGCAGGTAAAAAAGCCCTGGAGTTAGCAAAATTAGACGCCTCCGCAAGGGAGTCCTTAGACAAAAACCGATGCGGCATCATCATTGGCTCCGGAATGGGCGGGATGAATGTGTTTACCGAAGGGGTGCAAAATTTAGAGCACAAAGGATGGCGTAAAGTGACACCGTTTTTTGTCCCGTATATTATCACCAATATGGCCGGCGGCCTCCTTGGAATGGATATCGGGTTCATGGGCCCAAATTACTCTATCTCGACTGCCTGCGCTACTGGCAATAACTCGATCATTGCTGCTGCACAACATATTCGAAATGGTCAAGCCGACCTCATGTTATGCGGGGGAAGCGAGGCTGCTGTCATCCAAATGGGCCTAGCGGGATTTTGCGCGTGCAAAGCTCTATCTCAACGAAATGATGAACCTCAGAGGGCTTCGCGTCCTTGGGATGTCAATCGCGATGGATTCCTCTTAGGAGAAGGGGCGGGTGTCCTCGTTTTGGAATCTCTGGAGCATGCTCTGGCGCGCGGGGCGCCAATCCTTGCGGAATATCTTGGAGGTGGCCTTTCCTGCGATGCTCACCATATCACAGAGCCTCGCAGCGACGGTCTTGGCGTTGCTTTATGTATTCAAAATGCGTTGCATGATGCAGGCGTGACAGCAGATGATGTGAACTACATCAACGCCCATGCGACATCGACTCCCGCTGGCGATATGGCGGAAGTGAACGCGTTAAAACATGTCTTTCTGCGTCCAGAACAAATTGTCATGAATGGCACCAAGTCGATGATTGGCCACGGCCTTGGCGCCGCTGGCGGAATCGAAGCCGTCGTCACAGTGAAAGCTATTACAGATGGGATTGTCCATCCCACAATTAATCTTGAAAATCCCGAGCCGGATCTTGCTTTCAATGTTCCTACAAAAGCACTGAAACATCAGGTAAAAGTGGGGATCTCAAACTCCTTCGGCTTCGGAGGACATAACGCGACAGTCGTTTTTGCTCCCTATGTCTCATGACAAAACTAAAATCGACTCCTCCTATGGAGTCGTCCCTTTTTCCCTGCTGGCAGGGGAGTGGTGTGTGCTGCTGGTCCAACATCGGGGTTCAAAATATTGGGGATTTCCCAAAGGACACTCTGAAGCTGGTGAGTCGGCTCTCGAGTCGGCTGCCCGGGAGTTAAAAGAGGAAACAAACCTGCGGATCACTCGGGTGCTTTCGGAAGCTCCGTTTATGGAACATTACCAATTTTCCCATAAGGGTACGCACATTACCAAAACAGTGTTTTTCTTCGCTGCTGTTGTTGACGGTGATCTTCGTTGTCAGGAAGAGGAGATTAGCGATGCCCGATGGGTTCCCCTCGCCGACGCTTTCCACCTTCTAACCTATGAAAGCGGTAAGTCCCTTCTGCGCACGGCCCTGAAATTCTTACCGTAATTAAGTTTCTTGATTTTTGAACGCGAAGGACGCGAAGCAAGCAAAGAAAACGCGAAGATTGGTTTTGTGCATCGAGAGTGCTTGTTGAAGACAGCTCTTGACCTTCCAGAAAAATCTTCGCGTTAAACCCGGAGGGTTGACAGATCACAGCCCAGGTTGAGACGCTATCCCGGAGGGACGAGTGAAGCCTGGGGATCATCTTTTCTAGAAAACATTTTAAAATGAAGATAATTTTTAAAAAAACCAAAATGTAATGGAGCCATTCCTAAGCCTATTAATTGGACGAAGTTAATGCCTGAAAGTCGGCATGGTTCAAAATGGAACGAAAATGGGTAGCACAAAGTAATCAAAAATCTT
>JBAWVE010000134.1:0-6171 GCA_037147435.1 Parachlamydiaceae bacterium | reverse complement strand
TCGTTCAGGTGATCATGGCCATCCAAAAGTGTTACCTTCATTTGAACCATGCCCGAATTTGAGAGAATATCAGGATTTCAATTAAATATTGACTTGCTCACAAGCATTCCTCGCAATAGAAATAGCTGGGCCAATACTCAACAGAAGATCACTTGGGGTTATCTAAAAATAAATTTACCCTTTAATCTTTATCAGAAAATTCAACTGATGGCTTTTCGCTATGGTTATGACTTGAATTCCTAATGATCTAGACAGCAAAAGTTAGTCCAAAAACCACTATTTCTCAAGTCTAAAAATTACTTGTCATTCGAAGCTGAAATGCCATCGTATAAAAATCGTAGATTTGGGGATTAGTAATCCATACAGCCTTCAGAACATTGGTCATCGACTGTAAATCTCGTGATGTAAAACTCTCAGCGAGCAGAGAATGTTCAGAAGGGAGGATAAATTCGTTTAATTTTCTAGCCACAGCAGACCACACAGAGCCTTGCAAGGCAATTAAACGGGCTTCATCAGAAACGGTCTCAAACTGCAAGAGTTCATTAAACTGAGTAGAAAGCATCTCCAATTCATACCAGGAGTTACTTTTCTCAATGTTCGTAAGTTGTTTGGAGACGATTTCATCGGAAATTTGCCGGGCGGATGAGCGGTTTTTTATTTCGACAAGATAATTTTTAAACGACACGGTAAGATCCGTTGCTTTAATGAAACTGACAAAACGCGCTGCGGCAAAATGAACATATTCCTGGGTTAGGTAACCAAATTTCTTAAACATTTTCTCATCTTGATTCCTGGAAGTTTCCACATACCGATGTTCTAATTTAGCAAAAATATCGGAGAAATTGGATTGGGCGGCGTGCGACTGCAGTTCCAACAAATTAATCATTTCATCACTGATAGGCATCAAAGCCAATTGACGGGTATGCGCTATCGACGACAGCTGCAAAAAAAGGCGATCGTCAAAATCAACGCTTTCATCGTCATCTGATAGGGAGAATCCATATGCAGTCCCTTCACCAACTTCCTTTTCCTTGCCGTGATCGGCAACATCCGCCGGATGATCAGCGATAGCAACATCTACCGATAGATCGTCCATCAACAAATGAGCGCCAACGATCTCCCTGGCATCATTAAACTGGAGATACGCCATCAGGAAATCCTCGTTCGGCACTATTGACCACAGTACTTGACGTGCTTCCATAGCATATTCTATCCCCTGTGAGGAATAGAATACAAAATCAGGAAATCTTGCCAGAGAAGAAACCCCATCTGAAATGACATTTTTTCCTGTTTTATTTGATGGTGTGTCAGAAAACGCGAGCAACGAGTCTAGTAAAGTCTCTCCGAAGAGGTAATAACGGGGAGCATTAAACACCCTGTTTTCTGCACCGGGATGCATCAAACCAAGCGCCTTTGGAGGAGAAAAACCTTGATATTGTTTCTCTGTAACTAAATCAGCAAGAGGGATAAGTTCACCCCGTCGAACTAGGGAGGAAATTTCATCGGCGTTCACACCGTTCAAGCTTTGAGAGTCGACGAGTAATCTATTAATAGCCTTGAGATCCAGCATTTTATGCAGTTCCATCGAATGGGAATCAATCACTATTGAGGGTTTGGGCATAAATGAATACAGCCATCCATGCTCAGGCTGTGCAATCACCAGAAAATGGGACAGACTGCTATTTTCGTATATTCTGAGCATATAAGGGCAGTCGGCGAATTGTCCATGGGCGTCAAAATTGGCAAAAGAAGTGGATTGGGATGCCAAAATTGCTTGCAGATTTGCTTTAACGACTTCGGAATAGGACCACTTTTGACTTTGCGGTTGAATTTGCCTGGAATTGGCATAGGCTAAGGCCATTGCAACATCTGCAACGCCACGTGCCGCCCTGATTTCGTCTGCGCCGCTTTGGTCGCTAAGTCGAAAATATAAGAGACAGGTAACGACAGCAATAAGGCACAAGCATGCCCCTGATATTACCAACAAGACGCGCCAATTCAATGCGATTTTGCCCGACGTAGAATCTACAGCTGCATTATCGCTTTGTATCTGCTTATCCCCATCCTCTTCAAAGTCCATACTGACCGGAAACAGGGAAGGCGATAGCTCTGTCGTTTTTTTTTTTTCTTTTTCTATATCTCTAAACATCTAGATCTCAAATTGAGAGGAATTTGCGTCCTTGTAGCACACTTGTCGTTGGATGTCAATGAAACAATCTGACAGACAGACAGTTCGCTGTTGTTTTTTAGTGGAAATGGTGTCTTATGGAGCGTTCGAAACTAGCCCTTTCTCTGTAAAGAGTCCGCTGTTTCCACCAATCGGGAATATATTTTCTGCTAAAGAGCCCCAACAGCAACCGGAAGCAATGCCCGAGGACAATGCGCAATTTCTCACACAGATAACGGGCTAATTTATGATTTTCCTTAACAATGTCTACTCTTTGAATCAAACAATCGTTATTGAGATGCGATAACACGTGCGTCTCATAAAGGCCAAGAACCCCTGCATGTTTGGTCGACTTTATCGCAAGATGGTTCCCAATCAAGCGTCTACCTCCGGAAGGGACAAAGTCCCCCTCATAATCATAGTTGACAAGCTTTCCTAAATGGACACGCCTCTTATTTTTTTTACCAAGCTCATCCCATTTGTCCGCAGTCTCAAGGGAAACACCAGGGCTGCTAAAAGTGTAAGCCGTTTTAATTTGATCGTAAAATTCTACCGTCAATGCGTTAGCGATGACCCCGCCAAGGCTGTGCCCTGCCATGTTGACTTTCTTGTTCTGCAACTTCCAACGCATGAAAATATCGCGAATGGACTCTTTTTGAACTAAGACTCCTTTTTCCCGGATGATCGGCCTGCAAACCAGGGCTTTATTCAAAACGTTTCGAGCAATGCACTCGGGATCAAGAGCGTCTGCCAAAACAGATTCGAAGGCGCCTGTACGAAGTTCTTTCCTGTTTTTTGATAATCCAATATAAGAACTGGTCCCCCTAATGATCAACCAGGGATTTGCCTCCCAATTTTCACTCTCTAAAACATAGCAAGGCAGAGCATCGCCGATACGAGTCTGTCTAATGGTGTAGGTCGATGGAAGATACGTCTTTGTCCTTTTGTCAAAAACCGGTAACGAAATCGTCTTGCTTTCCAAATCTTCAATATACGCGAGCTTCAAAGCTAAATTCTCAGCGATCACTGACTCGAAGTAGTTAACATCAAAATTCGATCGCATCTGCCGCTCCAACCGGGATCCAAAGACCCAATCAGCATTAAACACTGTAGAAAGCTCGGAAAAGAATCTTTTAGCTTGTTCAAAGTTGATCAGATCCATGATCGCCCAGTCAGCCTCGTCGAAATCTTTTTTCTTGAGCTTTGGATCGTTATTTTTCTCTAAAAAATCAATAAAAGGTCGAAGGGTTGTTTGTTTTTGCCTTAGGGTGGCAATATCTCCCCGTTCTCTTGCACGCTCTGCTTCATTGATAATACGCCCCATCATTCGGGTCGCTTCGTGCAACTCTGCCTGCTTACAGGCTGTTAATGACTGCTGGTTGTAACTGTTATAGCGAAGCAGCTGGGCAATCTTCTGGGTGCTTTTGTGTGAGGACGCTCCCCTACCCACCTCTCCTTTCAGGTCAGCCATGAGATCCTTGACGTCAAAAGAGACCTCAAGGAGGGGCTTTGCTATCTTTTCCCGACGGATAGCTCCAGAATAGAGCAAAGACACTTTCTCGATTAAATAAGGGATTCCCAAAGTCAGCCAGGACCAAATTTTTCTCTGCCGATTAACTTCGACGATGCTTTCTCCAGGAGCGCAATCCACCTCATATTTCAACCGAATAATCGGTTTTTGGCGTCCATTTTTATCCGAATATTCCGGCAATATCCTGGCAGAGAAGTCAAGCGACCGGTCATGCAGGTAGGGCACGGATATATTCATCATTTAAACCAACTAATTATTTTTATTTTCAGATTTATTCTATCGAAAAACCCTATATAAATCAAGCAATATTTCCCTTCACAACATCTAAAAAAACAACAATATGATTTAATTAATAACTCTTAAATATAACTATTTATAAAGTGGAGATAAAAGTAAGTTTCAGACTACGGAACAATTGCTAATTTGATTGGGCTATTATATATTACAGTCGAGGCTTGCTTGTGCTGCCACTCTTGAAGGATACCAGGAAGATTGAAGCGGTAACTAGATAGTTTATACCAGCGCTCCTTGTTAGACAAAGAAGAATTAATTTTCTCAGGTTTTTTCTTTGAAGAAACAAAGGCAGCACCTCCTTTACCAGAAGCCCCCCCTAGCACAATATTTACCGGTATCAGTGAAAAGGCAGCACATGCTTCAATAAAAGAGAGGATAGTTTTCTGTATTTTTTGAGATGTAGATGTCACAAAGTTGTACGTCTCTTTAGGAAGGATGCTGATTATTTTATTCAAGGTCCAACTTACCACCTCGTGAGTTGTTTGTACCACTCTGGAAAAAAAATGTGAAACGGTGCTGAACCAATCGGGAGATATCCTGTCAATAAGTTCACTAAGATTAATTTCTGTCGGGATGCTGATATTAATGGCCCCTAGAGCGAATCTCACATAAGTAGAACAATTTTGTCTGGCCAGATGAAAGCCCATAGATTTTCCATGAATAATTGCCTTTCGGTGATAGTCAAGTGTGTAGGTTGTAAAAATATTTGCTTCTTCAGGCGTCACTGAAATATTCGTGACGACTCTTTCTCGACAACTTTTATATTCCCAAAGATCCGGAGAGCGAAACTGTCCTTCGCTTGCCACAAAGGGTGCTAACAGCTTATTTTTCCATCCATATCCGATCTCATACACCTCGCCTTTTTTTACATTTTTATCGGTATTATCTTCTCCAATGATCAGGCGTAGATAAGGGTGTTTTTTATTGTGAAGTAATTCATGAGCCTTAGTATTTGGGCCATCAACAGTTGAAGAAACGAGTTGAATTACAAATGTACGCTTAGCATGGAGTTCTTCACGTCGTTCAGGGAGTAAATGATCTTCATCACTCCGTATGAATTCACGAGCCTTCGTCAGAATTTTGTTATAATCTTCTTCATTAACAAAGCTGATTGGAGAATTTACCGTAAGATACGGGTGATGCTTCTGTAGTCCTTTGCCATTATCTAAGTATGTGTACACATCACCCGTCATTTTTTCAGTAATAAAATTCTCTGAAAATTGAGAAGAATAGGTGATTTCAAATCGATTTTTAATCTCGGTCCATTTGATATATTGATCATCACTCCCAATGCGTATTGCGGGCTCGCCATCAAGCATAATCATTCGATCTTTAGTGACTTTCATTTGACTAAGAAGACCGGAAGTTTCAAGGAAAGAACAGAATTCTGGGTGCTCATGGTAAATTCCCAGCGGCATGCCGTATTGCTTCCATTTCTTGCATGTCTTGTCGTTTTCAGCATGGTGAAATATCAGTTCTTCACGCTGTGGGGCAATGGCTCTGTCGAACGCCTTGGCAATTTCCCCGCCATTCCAACTGTCTCTATAGCGAAAAATAAAAGCGTCTGCGAGCATTGAATATTGATATTTTCTTGAACCTTTAGCACCCGTTAATTTTTCTTTGATAAAATCGGCAATTTTTTTGATACATTTTTTATCGTAGTGGCTAAAAATAGTGCGAACAATTTTTTCATTTATATCGACTTTAACGATTTGGTTATCTTTAATTTCAAGTATTTCGTTTTGAAAAAACCAGTGTGATTTTTCAGAAATATTCAATATTAAACCTCCAATACAATAAAAACAAAACTTACATGTTTATGAAATGAACAATTATAAAACAATGTTGATATAAAATCAATAATAAAACGACATGATGGCACATCATGAACTGGGAAGTCGCTCTTTCAAAAACGGCAGCAACGGGGATTTTACATCCTAATCTCATTCTGATCATTGCCACAATACTGCTTGGTATTGGGGGAATCAGCCTTTTGTTTGGCTTCAAAACTCGACTGGGAGCAGGACTGTTAATCATCGAAATACTTATGACCGCATTGATTTTTTTCCCTTTCGGAAACATTAATGGACCTGAGTTCCAGTTGGCTCTTCTTTCCCTCTTTTCCCGGCATGGTTCAAATGAAGGTAACACTTTTGAATGGCCAAGATCACCTGAACTA
>JBAWVE010000133.1:0-6239 GCA_037147435.1 Parachlamydiaceae bacterium | reverse complement strand
GGGCAAGGTAGAAGTCAGTGCCTACTTTTAATCCGTTTTTTTCAAGGATCGGAAGAAGCTCCTCTTTTGTTGTTCCTGGGTAAGTAGAGCTCTGAAGAACGATCAGTTGGTCTTTTTTTTGATTGGCTGCGACGGATGCAAAAGCTGAACGTAGGTTGGAAAGATTAGGAGTGCCGTATTGGTCCACTGAAGTCGGAACGCTGATAATCAGTACATCAGCGCCTTTGAGGATAGAGGGGTCTGACGCAACTTTAAAGCGTTTCTTGTCAAGCAATTCGAATAATTCATCGAGATCTAGAAAATTCAAATAGCTTTCTTTTTTCTTTAACATTTTAACCCTATCGGCATTATAGTCGTATCCAACAATGGGGAAACCGGCCTTACCAAAGGCATCCAAAAGAGATAGCCCTATGTATCCCATGCCAACCAAGCCAATAACAGCTTTTTTATTGGTAATGTTCTCTGCTAGTTTGCTTAACATTTTTCATTTCCTTTTTTGAGGATGTTATTGATAGATTTATTGAGCTGTTTGGAATCTTTTCTGATTGCTCCAAATCGCTGGAAAAAACCTTTAAAAGCGCGAATGCGCCAAATGAGATTCAGTTGCCGATAGCCAAAATTTTCAATTAAGCTACACCAGCACAGGTACCAAAACGATCGGGGCCGTGGATATTTTTTGAAGGTTAATTCTTCGATCAGAATACAAAACAATGTATAGATAAAATTGAATCCCCAAATGGTGGCTAATAAGAGAAACGTTTCAAAACCGCCAATCACATTCAGTGCCAATCCAACAATAAGGTAGATACATCCAGCCATTTCAACCACTGCTTCTATCGCCTCGCCAAAGAACAGAAACGGGTATACAAATAATCCAAAAGCCCCGTATCTCGGATTGAAAAACATACTTTTGTGAAACCACATTGATTCCAGCAGCCCCCTCTGCCACCGAGTTCGCTGATCGCCCAACGATTTCAGGGTGGAAGGGCCCTCTGTCCAGGCGGTGGGGTCTGGCAGGTATTCGGTTTTATAGGGAGTCTTCGCAGCCTTAAATACACGGTTAAGGCGTAATACAATTTCCAAGTCATTGGCGATGGTTGGGGCATAACCCTCGATATAGCGCACGGCTTTAGTCGAAAAAATAGCAAAAGCACCTGAGAGCACGTAGTTGCCGCCCGCGTAATCCCAGCCCATCCTCATTAGAAACGCTCTAAGGTACTCAACAGATTGCATTGCTGTGACATAGTCTGAGGGGAATAGGTACGTGGAAATCGTGTTAAATGACAGCGTGCACCCATTTCTAATGCGAACACTAGCGCCCATAGCAACAGCTTCAGGATTGAAGAGCATCGGGCGGATGAGCTGTTCGAATAATTGGTTATCGATATAGGTGTCTGCATCGACAGTGATGAAATAAGGGCATGTGCAGACATTGAGGCCGGCATTGAGAGCATCGTATTTATGCCCATTTTCTTTATCGATAACAATGATTTCTTCAAATAACTTACTGCGATAATAATTTTTGATCGGTTTGGCGGGAATCTCGCCCTCTACGGAATAGGGAGTGGAAATAAGTTCATATTTTTCTGTGAGCTGTTGCATTGTATTATCAGTGGAGCCGTCATTGATGATTAATATTTGCTTATAGCGGTAGGAAAGATTGAGTAGGTTTTCGACCATTTCGAGGATTTGGTGAGCTTCATTATAGGCCGTTACAAGGAAGCAAATCTCTGGGAGAGAGTCGGAACGTAATATACGAGTATAATCATCCGCTTTGATATCCTGGTGCCTTCTGTAGATTCTGATACACCCTAGCAAAAGAAGAATAAGGTAAGTCATATTGATGCAGGCAAAATAAACCAGAAAAAAGGGGTCGAGCCAGTATGTTAAATAAATAAAGTAATCACGTACCATAGTTTACCAATTAAATGTCAGGGCATATTGGGCAGCTTCATAAGCACGTTGGTTGCCGGTGGAAGTTTGAGTTTCAAGAACTTTTCTTCCAATACGGCCCATTGTTTTAAGGGATTCCGCAGCTTGTAATCGAACTCTCCAAGAACTGTCGGAAAGCGCCCTTGTTAATTTTTCGATGACACCAGGGGAAGCAAAAAACTCAAGGCCATAAACAGCCATGGCGCGAATCTTGTCATCGGGGTCTTTCAAAAATTGGGACAAAACTTCCAAGGAATCTATCTGTGGGTTATGCGCAAAGACTTTAAGCGCTGCAGTCCGTATTTTTGGATCCGAAGAGGCAAGATCCTGATGCAGAAATGGCTCGTGGATAATTATGGCTGCTCCGGATAAAACTTCGAGGCAAGCGAGGTGGACTTCATCCTTCGAGTTTGCTGCTAACTCTTCGACCCATTTAAACAGTTCAGTAAACTTGTTTTGTAAGAAAATATCACGGTAAAAACTATAGGAGTAGCCTTGACTTTTGCTCATTTGTTCGATAATCTTGACGACTCCTTCGGGAGATTTTATTTCTAATGCCGCAACAGCAGCAAAGCTACTTACCAAAAACTCTGGATCATCAATCAGGCGAATAATATCACCCTTCAGTTCTGGATGGGGGCACAGCACGAAACACCGAACAGCAAAATTTCGATCCATCCACCGGTGGCTTTTTGAAAATCTTTCGGCTTTTGGCAGTAAATACTTTTTCATGATTGCCGCTTTTAATGTTCCCCAACCGCCTCCGCTAAAACGACGGTCGAAAAGTTCCATAACCGATAAGAAATTGCTTTTATAAGTATATTTTTTTAACTTGGTTTGATCAAGTTTTACAATAGCCGCCTCGATGTCAGTTTCATTTTCAAACTTTTTCAGGTATTCAATAATGATGTCTGAAATTCGCTCCTTATCTTTTTTTTCATTTCTTCTGGCAACTCGAATCCATATTCTTCTGAAAATTATGGCCAATAACAAAATAATTAAGATGACGAGCTCGACCACCAAAACGACAAAAATCAAATATCTGATGTCCACTAGTATCATAATTCCCAACTTATACTAAGCTTTATATTGAGACAGCAGTCGTGAAACTTTTTCCATGAGAATAGGAAGGCTGAACGGTTTGATGATATAATCGACAGCCCCTCGTTTGATTCCGACGACAACGTCCTTTTCTGCTGAAAGCACAGATAAAATAAGAACAGGGATATGATTAGGAAATTTATCCCCAAGTTCTTCTAAAATCTGAATACCATCCATATCTGGCAATAAACGGTCCAGAATCAATAAGGAAACACTTTGCAAATTGCTTTTTTCAAAGAGGTATGCCAATGCCTCTTTTCCAGTGAGAATCGATTTCACAGTGTATCCTTCAGAAGTTAAAGAAAAAGATAGGATTTTCTGTAAATCCTCATCGTCATCGACAATAACAATTTTCGGTTGTATGTCCTGTGGACGTGCTGGTACGTCTGGATTACCCGGTGTTTGTGCTGTCATAAAGAAATCCTTCCCTAATTTTTTGTATGTAGTCGTCAAATTCATTTCCCCAATTGGGGTCCGTCTTTGATTGATTGAGCGTGTCTGTTTTTCTGTGTAAAACAAGACTAAATTCCTTGCAGATCTCGCCTGCTTTTGTATATCCATACATCCCAGCACTTCCTGAGATTTTATGAACCTGCAGTCTCAGTTCTTTCATTTTTTCTTCGGAACCGGCTGTCTTGACTTCCTTGATAAGAGTTTCTAGGAGTTCAAGTTTTTGTGGAATCGAAGCTCGGTATTCGGCGAAAATTCGATTTAATGAAGTGTTGTTGTTCATCATCTTAAAACCTGCAATCCACAGAAATTTTTGCCGCTACGATCGTATAGTCAAAGCTATCGTGATAGTAGCTTGCACCCACTGAGCAGTCGATGTAGTCCCTTGGGGTATATCCTAGAGTTAGATAGACCTGATCAATTTGATTTAAAACAGTGACCACAGGTCCAAGGGTCGTAGGGACAACGATGATTTGCTGTTGTGGATTACTGCCGCGGGTAATCCTCCAACCATGCCAATATTCGAGGTCCAGATGCCCTCCAAAGAGCCATTTTTTAGTGCAGTGTAATTTCAGCCACTGAGTCAATTGGTATTGAAATGAATAATAGCCGGAAACCTCATGATTAAAACGGCGGTATTCGCAATGGTAGCGTGCGGTGAGCAGGTCTTCGATATAGGGGATGCCGGTTTGCACCCAAGCGTTAACATCTTGCTCCTGGTTGCTGATTGGGTCTTGATACCAGAGCCAGGCACCATCGACTTGAAACAGACGGTTATCACCGCAATCATGTTGATAAGCCAAAATGGCTGCCTCACGAGTAATGACGCGCAGGTGCTGTTTTGTGAAGTCTCTAAATGGAATTGTATCGGTCGTCTCCCCAAAAACAATTGTATGCGGAGTTTTTACATAGCGGAAAATGACAGTTGGCTCGAATTTGACACCTCTTTCTGTAGGCAGGAGGTTGCCGCACTCTCGATTGTATATCCATTCCATCCCCGCATCTGCAACGATTGTCCAGTACGGGTTGTAAAACCATTCGCCCCTAATCCCCCCGCCTCTTGAGATATAATTAAACTGGGTGAGCTTAGAGACTAATAAAGACTGCTTTGTCTCGCCTTCACGAATGCGGGCACTGATACGGAAATTATCGTTGATAGGGTAGAAGACACCGGCTTCTATATTCCAATATTTTAAAGAAGCTACCCAAAGGTGGGAGAACAAGTCTTTTTCTTTTTCTTCAGCAACACCTGCCCTGGCGTATACTGTCGGGCGTGTATAGGCAGTATTTTCAAAAAGTGCTGATCGCCAGGTTTCGTCGTCGTTTTTAAGGTACTCGAGATACCGATAGGCATATTCACCATCTGCATAGCGTCGCTCACCAATAAGAAAACCTGCATAAGCTGCCCAAACATCGCTGTCTGCGGGCGCTGCCGCATAATGGGACTCGGCATCTTCCAGTTCGCCCAGTTGGGTTTCAGAACGCGCCAACCCCACCCAACCCGCTGGGTCTTGTGGTGAGATGTTGGCAGCCCTAGCAAACAGGCATCGAGCCGCTTGAAAATCCCCAAAAAATAAATATTCATTGCCAAGCGCAATCAGGACATCCGAATTGTCCAGCTTGACCTTCAGCGCGTTTTCATATACAGCCATAGCAGTGGTGTGGTAACCCAGTGCAGCATAAGCGCGGCCAAGTAAAAAAAGGTACTCGGTATTAGGCAAGTGCTGACAACAGTGTGATGGAAGCCCCTCGTGGGTTGTTAAAGACTTTAAAGTAATTTCACACGTTTTCTCTGCTTCAGACTGCGATAGGTTTAACAACCTAAGATATAGTTCGACAGCAGCCCAGTTATTCCCGTCTTTATTAAATTCTTTCGCAGCATCCAGAAGCGTTTCAGCTAAAGGTTGCTTCTGGATTTTGCTGGCTTTTGGAACTTCCGGCACGACTGGAGGTGGTGGTGGGGCAGGAGGCTCTCCAGCTTTATCGAAGACTTCGATGAGCTCTTTTGTTCGTTTTAATCCTTCTGCGGCATCGGTATACGTCGGAACCTTTTTAAGTACTTCCTGAAACAGCAGCTCACTTTTTTTGAGGGTTTCTCGTGATTGATATTTAAGCAAATAGGCATAGGCTAGATAAAGCTTGGCGTCTGAGTTATCAGGTTGTAGGTCGATAACCTGTGTAAATATCTGGATGGCTTGATCCCATTCTTTTGCATGATAATGAGCCAGACCTTCTTCATAAAGCGCATTTGTCTTTTCCGCTGTGTTGCTTTCTGTGATGGCAACAAGTGCAGATGAATCTTCTATGATTTCGCGATCAGGCAGTTCGAGGGGTTGCTGGATGACTATTGGAAAACCCGGCGCGCGTGCTAATGAAGAAGTATAGGCTAGTTCTTCTTCCGGGGGTTGGGTTGGCATTTCAATAACATTTATTGAGAATAAAGGGGAGCGTACTAGATTAGCGGAGTAAGTTACATTTTCCTGGATGACTTCTGGGGATTCTTGCTCAGGTGCCATCCATGTTGATAGCAATAAGAAAACCAGAATCGGAAAAAAAAATAACGGTGTTAAAAAAAACATTGCAATAATTTCCAGTTTTCCACAGGTGTGTAAATTCGGTCAGCCCAAAAAAAGAATCTACTGAATCGAACTATAAATTATATAGAATTTTTTAAGAACTGAAAAATTTGCAATGATTACCTGCTTGTCGTTACCCACATCTATCAATCTAATATTTTAACCGTAACAGGGCATGGT
>JBAWVE010000132.1:0-6295 GCA_037147435.1 Parachlamydiaceae bacterium | reverse complement strand
CTTGGCATATCGAAACCTTTTCCTCAATAATAAAGATTAATAGACTTTATTTCAAGAGAATCGCAGATCGCAGGCCCGGCCCTAATCATTCTGAGCCATGACCCCACGTTGATCAAGCTGTTTTAAGACGGCAAGACAATGTGGCACATAGCAATAATCCACCTGTTGATTTCATCAGTGAGTCGTTGTTGAAAACAAAGCCATTTACTATTCAGGGGCAATTTTTGTTTGAAGATTCTTTTGATGGTGATGGAGGCTTTTACTGCATTCCAAAGTCGCACCTGAGATTCAGTGAATTTGCTCCGCAATTGGAAGCTATCGATGCACAAGAAATCTCTAGAGATGAAAGAAGAAAAGCAAGACACGATTTTCTTCAAACGTTTTTCGGCGAAAGCAAAGATGAATCTGGAGAACCCTACAGCTGGACACATATAACAGCTCCTCGAGGTTCTCTTATTTTGTGGGATTCACGAACTGTTCATTGGAATCAGCATCCGAGTAAGGATAGGCCTTATCGCGATGACCCCAAAGTAAGAATGGTCGGCTATTTATGTTATGTGCCAAAGGCAAGACTTACGAATGAAGGGAAAGCCCTTAGAAGAGAAGCTTTTGAAAAAGGAGTTTCCACTGGTCACAATCCAGCATATCCAGAGCTTAAATATACTAAGGACCATATCAAGCAAGAATTCGAACGCTATCTTGAAGATCCAGCCTACACTAAGCCCAAAATCAATCTCACCCCCTTGGGCGAGTCACTACTTGGTCAATAAGCTATCGATCAGTTCATCAAAAACTAGCAAAATCCAGTAGCATTTTGAGCTAAAATCCTGTAAATTTAAATGCTCACAACTGATTTTGATGTGTTGTATTTTTAAAATTTTCTATTGGTTTGAGGTTTTTGGTGTATCGGTTTGCCTATAAATATAGTGATGAAATAATTTTCTATTTTGATTCTGCTGGAAATAAATATGTTGCTTCTGGAGGAAGTCTTGCATGGCGAATAAATAATCCGGGCTTGGTGCGTAGTCGAAGCCACTTTTCCTATAGAAATGGTGCAATAGGGAATTACGAAAGCTATGCAATATTCGCAGATGCAACTTGTGGAAGAAAAGCGTTGGTAGCGTGGCTTCATTCCAAAAAGTACTTTGAATCCTCTTTGCAGGCCTTAGGAAAACATTACTATCCAAAGAATCCAGAAAAATTTGTTGATCAGCTCACAGCCATAGCTAAGCTTCCCTCAAATTGCAAAGTCGGAGCGCTTAATAAAGAAGAATTCGATCGTTTAATTTTAGGAATTGAAAAACTTTGTGGGTACTCATCTAGGGGTGATGAAACGATCCGGTTACTTCCCAAAATCATTGCAAAAATTGAAAATGGCGAAGGCAAAGAAGATTCTTATTTAATCGGTGATAACACTGTTTTATCAAAAGACGATGCTATCCAGTGGGTTCTTACGCATCGTTTAGATGCCGTTGTTGTTCATGGCCAGAATGATGAAATTCACTTGCGATCGAGACCTCATTACAGTTTTCGTAGAATTCGATTTCATGGTAAACAGTCACTAGACACTCCTAAACTTCCAGAAATTAATACTTTAGTGCGAGTTGCCGGGAAAAAACAACCTGGACAGGTCATTTGGGGATTTATAAATGGTATCGACAATACAGAGGTTTATGCTCGAAAGTTAGCGACTTTAATTTCAGACGCCGCCGATGGGGAGCAGGTACTTTCAATGCCAAATGATACTATTTGCAAGGCTGTAGATCTAGCGATATGCGGTACCTTAAAGGTGGGTATAGATACTCCTCTAGTAAAATGGACAGTTCAATTTTTAAGATATCTTTTAGATCAAGCAGAGAAGAGTAAAAAATTTGTAATTGTGTTTGCTCATAGTCTAGGAGCCATTTATCTTGAACATGCTCTCGAATTGATGAATCCGCAAGAGCGAAAATTGCTTCGCATTTTTACATTTGGAGGAGGTTCATATATCGAGCCTGTGAAATGCCATCCAGATTCACATAATTATGCAAGCGCCGCCGATTTTGTCTGTCGCTTTGTCTCCCCAAACCAACAATGGTTAGCGCTTCAACGCTATTATGGACATAAAGATGGTCTAAATGATGCACAAGTCATCTATAAGCTCGCTTTTGAAGATGCCACGCTTCATTTAGATACGACTGATGTTAAGGTTTGGGAGATCTTCATAAAAAAGCGCGAAAGGCATTATGAGCAGGAATTTTCAAAAATTAATCACATCACAATCCTAGATCCGGATCCGGATAGTAATAATTGGAAGCATGAATTTATTAGCAATTGCTATCAAGCCAAGATCAAGGAACGGATAAAAACATATAAAGGTATGTGATGACAACGAAAACTCAGCCGGAAGATGTTCAGGATTTGCAAAGAAGATTAAAAAGAGGGTCTATTTTCTTCACGATTCTATATAGTGTTCTATTTGTTCCGTTTCTTGGATATGCTTATTTTTCCGTACTTATCTTCGGCAGTCCTAGAATTACTGCGATTAGGGGGTTAACAGTTGTGTTTCTAGCGTGGTTACTTCCATTAAGTATACCCCTTAGCATTTTTCGCATGTGGGCTAACTATAATCAAGGAATATATAGCCGTGTTCGTCTTTTTTGGATCTTACCTATCCTTACTGTTTTTGCATTTATTCTTATAGATCTATTGCTCGACTTTTTTATACCTTATCATTGAGATAGGTTGACGGTGCAACCGCGGTGCAACGAGAAAACATTTTGCCAACAAAATCCGGTAAAATCCAATAGCGTTTTATGCCCTTTCGCTCTATTATCACTGGTAAAGCGGCTGGTTCTTACCGGATTGTCTGAATAGTTCCCGCATTCGTAATGCGAAGGTCGGGGGTTCGATTCCTCTTTTAGGCATTCAGGGGGACGTTGTCCCCCTAAAAACCCCCTACCAAAGGATGAAATCCTTTGGAATCCTATTTGGTTGGTGTCTTGAGTAAAAATTTCAACCGACCTAAAATGTCCGAATGTCCGGCCTGACACCAATTATGACACCAATTATGATGCAAATGATTCCAATGAACTTTGCTGCGATGGGAGCGTGTGATATCAACACCGCTTCTAGCGTTTATAGTACCACTATGGATGAGCTTCTAAAAGGAGATATTATCGGTAGAATCCAAGCTGCCCTAGAAAAAGCTTTTCAAGCATTCAAAGCAAAAGGGGATTTCCGCTTTCCAGAAACTCTTCAAGTTGGTGTTTTTATCAGCGATGGGAAAATCACAATCCATAATGAATTGAATTATGGGTTTACAGGCTTTGGATGCATTCCTGGCTTTATCGTCTTGATTTTATCCCCGACAGAATACGTTCTGAAAAGCATCGAGGCGCTCGTGGTTCATGAATTTCACCATAACATCCGGTTCCTCATAGAACCTTGGCCTCAGGACATGAATATCACCGTCGGCAAATACTTGCTCGATGAGGGGATGGCAGAAGCTTTTGCGGCCGAACTCTATGGAGAACCTTACATTGGACCACAGACGATCGGGTTATCGGCTGATGAACTCTCAAAAGCGGCTGAAATCATTTTGCCTCACGCTGAGGAAAAAGGATTTCAAAATGCACGCAAGTTTCTGTTTGGAGATGCAATGGCAGACGCATGCGACTATCAAAAAACCGGGCTGCCCCATGGTGCGGGCTACGCGGTCGGATATCAGTTGATGAAAAAATATTTTGCCAAAACCGGCAAAAACATTTTTGATGCCACGCTAGAAAGTTCGGAACACATTTTGAGAGAAATTGAGGTTATTAATTCACAACCTAAAACAGCTGAGGCTCCAAATGTCTTTAAACTTTAACGAACTCTACCCTAATAACATCTGGTGGGGATGGACTGAAGCGCTTCAAAACACACTTGCCAAACACAGCAAAATAGCTGAAACCTCTCTAGGGCCTATCGAGTACGCTCTACATGGTCAAGGCCCTGTCGTTTTAGCAATACACGGCACTCCTGGAGGATACGACCATTCGTTATGGATTTGCGAAGACATAATAGACAGCAAAGACTTTACCTTATTGGCTTAACACCGCTCCCTCGGACATTTCAAATTCAAATGTTCAAATGTCCGAATGTTCGGCCTGGCATCAATTTTTCTACCCATTTATACTCGATTTCAGGTATAAATGGGTAGAAACGAGTATAAAAGGTGTAATACTATGGATGAAATGCTAAACCCCTTTTCTCCCGGTGCGGGCGCTCCGCCTCCGGAATTGGTCGGTCGGGATCCTATTCTTGAAGAAGCTCGCATCCTTTTTGGAAGAGTCAAACGCAAGCGCCCAGAAAAGAGTATGCTGCTTACAGGCCTTCGTGGTGTGGGCAAGACGGTTTTGCTTAATGAAATGGAGCGCATGGCTGTAAAAGAGGGATATCGAACTATTTCCATTGAGACGCATGAAAACAAGACTCTAGGTTCTTTACTAGTCCCTCATCTGTGGAAACTCCTCTTTGAGTTAGATCGTGTTGCGGGGCTCGGCAATAAAGTAAAACGGGGTTTGTCTGTTCTGCGCAGCTTCATTGGAGCGCTCAAGGTAACGGTTAATGATGTAACCATTGGATTGGATATCGACCCTGAACGAGGGGCCGCTGATAGCGGTGATTTGGAGATTGATTTACCTAATCTCTTTGTAGCAATAGCAGAAGCAGCGGAAGAACGTGGGAGTTCTATTGCCATCATCATTGATGAAATCCAATATTTTAGCAAAAAAGAACTTGGAGCTTTGATTGTTGCAATGCATAAAATGCAACAACGCCAGCTTCCTCTTGTTCTCATAGCTGCTGGCCTACCAATCCTTCCCGGTTTAGCAGGAGAATCAAAATCGTATGCTGAGAGACTTTTCAGCTTCCCAGACATCGGGGCTTTGTCGGAAATGGAAGCAAATCAAGCCCTGCAAGATCCCGCTTTGGCGCAAGGCATTACCTTTGAACAGGCGGCCCTGGATGAGATTTTTCGTTTAACTAAGGGGTATCCGTATTTTCTTCAAGAATGGGGATATCAAACATGGAATTATGCAAAGGGAAGCCCAATCTCATTGGAAACAGTTCTAAAAGCAACCAATAGAGTCATCGAACGGCTTGACAAAAATTTTTTCAGAGTCCGCTTTGACCGTCTTGTTCCAAGTGAAAAATCTTTTTTACGAGCAATGGCAAAATTAGGTAATGAACCTCATCAGATGGGTGATGTTGCAGATGTATTGAAAGTCAAAATCAATAGCCTTGGACCTTTGCGAGCCAAACTAATTAAAAAGGGAATGATCTACAGCCCAGCACACGGTGAAATAGCATTCACGGTCCCTCTTTTTGATGAATTCTTGGTTCGAGCTATTCCAAATCCAAAACCATAGCATAAATCCTTGATCTTTCTTCACAAATTTTAAAAGGTACCTGGCCCAAAATCCGGAGATTTTTTTATTATAAGAAGGAAAGAATGTCATGATCTCAAGCCTTACACAATTTTAGTGCCTTGCAGACCAAGTTATTGTTAAGCTCAAATTAAAAACCAGGTCCCAATTTCTACGGGACACTTTTGCCAAAACTATCGAAAATGCACCCCTGATTACTGAAGCAACATTTTTTTCTGTGCGTCTGTAAATGGCAAGCCTTGGGTCGCTTTAACTTCGATAAAGTCTTTAACTGTATTGAATTGTTTTGGACCCACAGTGACATCCTCCAAACCAAGACTTTGCACTAAAGGTTTCACTTTTCCGAAAGGAACAGTCACTTGTGTCACGAATTCCTTGCCAAAATGAGTCTCTTTTATTGGCTTGGGTTTTTCAGATACAAGTCCTTCTAATGACTGGACAAAGTTTTGATCTCTCGCTAAGGCTTCAGGGAGTTTGATTACCAGTCCCGCATCCGACCATTGTAAAAATGGGAAAGGGAGTTTACGATCCGGGTCTTTAATTGCCAGATCCTGTTTGCTGTAAGCATCTAAAACAACACACAAGGTAGCCGCTAAAGTAGATAGAGATCTTGGATTACCCGATCCATCAGACAAAACAACTTGTGATTAGGGCCGGGCCTGCGATCTGCGATTCTATTCTAATCTAATAAGAGGCTTACAAAACTCAATAATAAAGATTAATGATTAGGGCCGGGCCTGCGATCTGCGATTCTATTCTAATCTAATAAGAGGCTTACAAAACTCAATAATAAAGATTAATAGACTTTATTTCAAGAGAATCGCAGATCGTGTAGGCGCAAAATAGAAATGTCGTAATCTGGCAAAATAGAAATGTCGTATTTC
>JBAWVE010000131.1:0-6327 GCA_037147435.1 Parachlamydiaceae bacterium | reverse complement strand
ACCTGCACGAGGAGAGTCTTTGGTCAAAAAAATAACATAACAGGATAGGCAGGATTGGTAAGATAAGCAAAATACGTTCGCTGAAACCCCGCTGCAAAGCGGCGTGATTCAGTACAGCTCGTATTCGAGGAGGCGGGCTTCCACGCCGCCGCTTTCAATGACGTGGCGACGGGTGGTCGCCAGGCCCACTTCCTTGGCCAATACAGGACTGCTGGTGAAGACAAAGCCCTTTGCTGGTTTTGCAGTATTACGCTTCATCCAGTCGCCGAGGGCTCGGTAAAGGGGGCACAGGTGTTCTACATCATCCAGACGATTACCATGGGGAGGATTCGTGATGACAAATGTTGGAGGAACAGGAGGTACATAATCCCGAAAGTCACAGTTTACAACTTCAACATTGTGATGCAAACCGGCAGCGCGTAAATTTACTTTTGTCGCATAAACGGCCTGTTTATTTACATCCGTGCCATAAATCATTCCTTTTGGAAGCGGTATTCTTTTACTGTCAGCTTCCGCTTTGACTTTCAGCCACAATTCCTGGGAATGTTTTGGAAGATAGAAGAACCCCCACCGAGCGCGCAAAAAACCTGGAGGTGTGTGTGTTGCAATTAAAGCCGCCTCAGTCAGGAGTGTCCCTGATCCGCAGCACGGATCATAGAGAACTTCGGTCCCTTTATAGCCGGATAACGACAACAGGGCTGCAGCGAGGGTTTCCTGCATCGGTGCTTCGACAGTCTCTTGACGATAGCCGCGTTTATGCAGGGATTGTCCTGATGTGTCAACGCTGACAACGGCCCATTCTCTATAGATAAAGAGGTTGATCTGCACGTCGGGATTCTTCACGTCAACAGAAGGACGCCACCCGGCACGCTGGCGGATTTGGTCGCAGATTGCATCCTTAACTACCTGGGCAGCAAATAGGCTGTTTCGCAATTGAGGGTGGTTAACGTTAGCATCAACAGCAATGGTCTTTCCTTCAGGAAGATAGGCCAACCAATCGACTTTACCAGTCCCGGCATATAGCGTTTTCTCATTTTGGCAGTAAAAACGGGACAAGGGCAAAAATACACGACCAGCCAATCGAGATAAATAGTTAATCCGATATACCGCTTCAAGATCAACATCCTGGAGGGTGACGCCTCGAAATCCCGTGACTCCCTGAGGATAGCCAATAGTGCCTAACTCCTGCGCAAGCAGCTGCTCTATCCCCTGCCCACAAGTTACAAATAAATCCATTACAAACCGTCCAATTGGAACATTTTTTTACTGACGACGCCTTAGTGATGCATGAAGAGGATAACATCACCATCTTTGACAATGTATTCCCGTCCTTCGGCGCGTACTTTACCCATTTCTCTGGCACCATTGCGCCCTTTGTAGGCGACCATATCTTGATAAGAGACCACTTCAGCGCGGATAAATCCCTTCTGAATATCGGTATGAATCTTACCCGCAGCTTCTGCCGCTGTTGTATGGTTGGTGATTGTCCAGGCACGAGTCTCCATTTCTCCTGTAGTCAGAAAGGTGATCAATCCCAGCATATCAAAAGATTTCTTAATCAGGCGTTGCAATCCGGATTGTTCCAGACCCAGCGTTTCGAGGAATTCACCTCGTTCATTGGGGGGAAGCTGGGCAATTTCTTCTTCAATACGAGCACAAATCGGAACGACTGAATTTCCTTCTGCTTCAGCATAGCGGGTAACGGCCTGAACATAAGCATTATCCATCGTTGGAAGTTCATTTTCCGAGACATTCGCCGCATACAAGACCTTTTTTATCGTCAAAAACTGATAAGGGGCAAGCATCAGTAGCTCTTCCTCGTTCAGTACCATCGTGCGCATTGGCTTGTTTTCGTTGAGATGATCCCGCGCCCGTTTCATGCATTCAAAGGTGGGCATCAATTCTTTTTTCGTCTTCAGCTGTTTTTCCATGCGTCCAATGGCATTTTCAATCATTTGAAGATCGGAAAGACAGAGTTCCAAGTTGATCACTTCGATGTCACGGATGGGGTCTACAGAGCCGGATACGTGAATAATGTCATCTGATTCAAAGCAACGCACGACGTGGACGATAGCATCAGTGTCTCTAATATTCGTCAAAAATTGATTGCCAAGCCCCTCCCCTTTTGAAGCCCCTTCGACGAGTCCGGCGATATCGACAAATTTCATCGAGGCATAAATCAGTTTGGAGCTATGTGATATAGCAGAAAGAACCTCAAGACGCGGATCATAAACATCGACGATACCGATATTCGGATCAATCGTGCAAAAAGGGTAATTCGATGCTTCTGCCTGATTAGAAGTCAATGCATTAAATAAAGTCGATTTTCCAACGTTAGGAAGCCCAACAATTCCACAAGAGAGACCTGCCATAGCACTATTTCCTTATCAATATTCATCTTGACACTGAGCGACATGTGTAATATACTAAAACATAAGGGAGTTGTAAAACTCTCCGTGCGTATTTTATACCTGAAGTACGGAAATAATGAAAGCTCCAAATCTTGAGAGGGAGCTGCAAGACTCGTTATAGAGTGGTGCAACTGTCTCCTGACTGAGGTGGATGATGGGCGAAAAAACCGAGAAGGCCTCCCCGAAAAAATTAAGGGACGCGAAAAAAAAGGGACAGATCGCTAAGTCTCAAGATCTACCTGCTGCATTTACATTTATTGCCTCGATATGGATTGTCTTGGCTCTAAGTAGTTTCTTCTATGAACAGTTAGGCGGTATGATCACCGCCACATTTGGCCTGATTGCCACAAAGGATCTCACAAGCTCCCTGATTGCGCTCTTAAATCAATCGATTTATCTTATATTCTACATCAGTATTCCCGCGCTGGCCGCAGTGGCACTTGTGGGCGTAACCATCAATTTTTTGAGCGTTGGCCCGGTTTTTGCACCTGAGGTCTTTAAGTTTGACATTAAAAAATTTAACCCGGTCGACAACCTTAAAGCAAAGTTTAAATTAAAGACTTTCGTTGAGTTACTTAAGTCTATGCTTAAAATTGGGATCGCTTCCTGGATCATTTATGATGTGATGTACAATAGTTTACCCTCACTGATCCAGGCCGTGTCTATGCCGATGATCTCAGCGCTGCTGGTCTTCCACTCCTTTTTGATGGAAGTAATCATCAAAGTTGGGTTGTTTTTCATCATCGTTGCCATAGCAGACTTTGTCTATCAAAAGAAAAGTTTTGCTACAGAGATGAAGATGGAAAAATTTGAAGTTAAGCAGGAGTACAAGAACTCTGAGGGGGACCCGCATATCAAGGGGAAAAGGCGCCAGATCGCCCAGGAAATCGCCTATCAGGAAGGACCTACCGGCGGGGTAAAACGGGCGCAGGCTGTAGTGACTAATCCGACCCACCTGGCAATTGCCATTGGGTATAGCCAGGAAGTTGATGCAGCACCGTATATTGTGGCTATGGGAGAGAATGAGCTTGCAAGGCGAATTGTCGCCATTGCAGAGGCTCATGATATTCCGATAGTGCGTAATATTAAGCTTGCGCGTAAACTGTGGGAAGAGGGAGACATTCATGAATATGTCCCCGAAGACACCTATGAGGCTGTCGCCGAAATTGTAAAATGGATTGGCGCTCTGCGAACAGAAGACGCTTACGATTATTCATCAGAACGGGAATAGCGAGATATACCGATGGAACTAATTAGAAGAATTTTAGATGGTATCACTGCCCGGCTCGGCGGCGAAGCTTCAATGCAGCGGATATCGAAGTCCAGTGATATTGCATTAGCTGTATTGATCATCGGTATCCTGGCGATGATCATTATCCCAGTTAACCCGCATATCATCGACTACCTCATCGCTCTTAACCTGTCGATCTCCGTGGCCTTGCTGATGGTCGCCCTCTATATCCCCAGCGCAGTACAGTTGTCCATATTTCCCTCTTTGCTGCTCATTACCACCCTGTACCGCCTTGGCCTAAACATTGCTTCAACGCGCCAGATCCTCCTCCATGCTAACGCCGGTCAGATCATTTACCAGTTTGGTGACTTCGTTGTCGGCGGTAACTTCGTCGTCGGGGGTGTGATCTTCTTAATCATTACACTCGTTCAGTTTATCGTCATCACCAAGGGTGCTGAGCGGGTAGCCGAGGTCGCCGCCCGCTTTACTTTGGACGCGATGCCTGGTAAACAGATGAGTATCGACGCCGACATGAGAGCGGGCATTCTTGACTCCAACCAGGCCCGAGAAAAACGACTGGCAATTCAAAAGGAAAGTCAATTGTACGGGGCGATGGATGGTGCGATGAAATTCGTTAAGGGGGATGCTATTGCCGGTATCGTTATTACCCTCATCAACGTCATCGGGGGGATGATCATCGGGGTATCCATTAACGGAATGACAGGCATGGAAGCCGTCACAACATATTCCCTTCTTTCCATTGGTGACGGCCTTGTATCTCAAATCCCTGCCTTGCTAATCGCTATTACCGCCGGTATCGTGACGACGCGTGTCTCCTCAGAAAAAGAAGTCTCCAACCTAGGTAGTGAGATCTCCAGCCAGATCATGAAACAGCCTAAAGCGTTGATGATTGCGGCAGGATTTTTGATGGGTATGGGTATCCTTCCAGGCTTCCCAATTGCTCCGTTTATGATCATTGCATCAGCTTTGGGACTTATCGGTTATGCTCTGTGGAACACGGAACAGCAACAAATCGCTGCTGCTGCTGCTGGAGCCGGCGGAGGTATGATCAGTTCTGCTGCCGATGGAGGGACCGTCGACACCTCAGTTAAGGGACATAAGGTCATCTCCGGAGGGGGTATTGACAGCTATGCTCTAACATTGCCCGTTGTGATTGAGGTAGGGAAAGGATTAACAGCAGAAATACAGAAAGCACAAAAGGGGCAGAGTTTCGTCGACCAAATGATTCCGAAGATGAGGCAAGCACTCTATTCGGATTTAGGAGTGCGATTTCCAGGTGTGCACGTACGAACAGACTCCCAGATCCTTGAAGGGGACGAGTATTCCATCCATCTGAACGAAGTGCCCGTGGTGCGTGGTAAAATCCTCAATAATTTTTATCTGACCAATGAAACGGAAGAAAATTTAAAACGTTATAACATGGTCTGCAGCACATATAAAAACTCTCTTGGATTGCCTTCAGTCTGGGTCGAAGCTAAAAACAAGGAAATTCTGGACAAAGCCGGGGTGAAGTATTGGAACTCCCTTGAGGTGATGATTTTACACCTTTCCTACTTCTTTAGACATTATGCCAACGAATTCGTCGGCATTCAGGAAGTGAAGTCGATGTTGGAATTTGTCGAGAAATCTTTCCCAGACCTCGTCAAGGAGGTCACGCGTTTAATACCACTGCAAAAAATGACTGACATTTTCAAACGACTCATCCAGGAACAAATTTCAATCAAAGACTTAAGAACTATTCTGGAGTCTTTAAGCGAGTGGGCGCAGACGGAAAAAGATACGGTGCTTTTGACCGAATACGTCCGATCTTCGCTAAAACGTTATATCAGCTATAAATATGCCCAGGGACAGTCCGTCCTTTCAGTGTACATCATTGACCCGGAAATCGAAGATATGGTGCGCGGAGCCATTAAACAAACTTCCGCCGGCTCCTACCTAGCCCTGGACCCCGATGCCGTCCAATTGATTCTGCAGGGAGTACGCAATACCGTTGCCCCACCGCCTCCAGGAGGCCAACCCCCCGTCCTTCTCACCGCCATCGACGTACGACGGTTCATCCGAAAACTGATCGAGATGGAATTTACTGATATTTCCGTCGTCTCGTATCAGGAAATTGTGCCTGAAATACGGATCCAACCTCTGGGAAGGATCCAGCTTTCTTAGGGACTGTGCAGAAAGAAACTGTACCATTCCTTAATCCTTCGGGAGGATTGATATGAGTAGTGATATGAATGTGACCAGCGGTCCTGCCGGAATCGACCAGGCTGCTGAAACTAGAACAGCAAAAGTTCTGGGCGCACAAATAGCCAGTAAAGAGGGGGATCTGCAAACGACAGAAACCATGGCCAATCCCCTTGTCTCAAAAAAAATGGCAGAAAAACTTCCAATCAACGAGCGCGTTAGAAACGCACAGAAAACGGAAACCAGTAGTGCTTTCCTTCCTGTCGAAAAAATCGATGCTGAAGCAGAACAATTTCAAGAACGCAGTGGCGGTGAATTACAAAAAGACAAATTAAAAGAGTTACGTGAAAAAATAAAGCCAGGAACCTCAAAAGAAGAGATCATGGCTTTGGTACAAGAAGCCTACAAAGATGACCCCACTTTGGTCGACCAGGTCTTTGAGTTCCTTCTGAACACAACCACTAAAGACAAAGACCTTCAGAC
>JBAWVE010000130.1:0-6473 GCA_037147435.1 Parachlamydiaceae bacterium | reverse complement strand
AAAGATTTTTGATTACTTTGTGCTACCCATTTTCGTTCCATTTTGAACCATGCCCCGAAAATCCTCTTTGTTCAGGTGATTATAGCTTTCTAAATTTTAGGAATAATTCTCCTGTACCTTGCTGCGGGGGTAAAGATTTTTGATTACTTTGTGCTACTCATTTTCGTTCTATTTTGAACCATGCTATTTTTTGTTTTCTTTTTTCTTTTTTTTTGGCATGGTTTACCTGGAGACTTATGGCAGAAACAAACGAATATTCCAAGGCAAAGCAAATTAAGAGTTTACTCTGTGTCCTTGGCACGGGATTTCTTGCTGCTTTGGTATTGTCCATCTCGATGCTTTACTATTACAATCCTCATGGGAAGTATCTTGCGGAAAATGTATTATTGACCCCTGAAAATGCCTTTGGCCTATCGTTTGCCGAATCTGGGGCAAGGTCGAAAGAAAGGGTGCTTTTCGATCATTTCGATTTTTCGTACTATAACGATAAGACCAAGCAAAAAAAAGTCATTGAGATCAACAGAGAGCAGTATGCGAAATTTTATGCTTCAGTCAGTCGTGATATAAGCCTTTCTGATGTCAATGATACCATTCGCAACAGGTTTGTTCAGGGGCCTCATGCCTCTCTTGCTCTGGTAGTTAAAAGTCCTGGGGGATCAAGCAAAAGCGTGTTTTCTGAAGTTGAATTTTCATTTGATGGTGACTACTATAGAGTTCAGCTTCGGCAGCAAGGGGCGGCTGGTGGCGATTGGGCGTACTACTATCATCCCGGCATTTACCGTACTGTCATGGAATCTTTACTGGATAAATCATGAAAGCTGAAGGACAACTACTTTTTTTGGGTACAGGTGGATCGATGGGTGTCCCTGTGATTGGCTGCTCCTGCGATGTGTGCACGTCTCCCTCTCATTACAATAAACGCCGACGGTCATCTGTACTGTTAACTGTTGCCGACCAACGCCTGTTGGTTGACTGTGGGCCGGATTTCCGGGATCAGGCGTTGACATTTGGCATTAAAGAGCTTGATGGGGTCATCCTGACTCATGCTCACAACGACCATATCGCTGGCATTGATGATTTAAAAGTTTACTGCTTGCACTCGGGAAGGCCGTTACCCTGTCTGTTATCTCCCGAGACGGAGAAAGATCTGAGAATTCGCTATGGGTACCTTTTTGAAGAACGTGAGCCTTATGCGGGTATGATGACGCGATTTGGCATGCAGCAGCTGGAGCGAAAAAGAGGCAATGTAGTTTTTCAGGGGGTCTATATCAGCTATTTTTCATATCAGCAGTTGCAAATGCGCGTCGATGGCTATCGTCTGGGAGATATTGCTTATGTCTCGGACATTAAAGACTATTCTCCAACGATTCTGGAAGATTTAAAAGGGGTGCGCACATTGGTTTTGAGCGCTCTTCGCTTTAAGCCCTCTCCGATGCATTTTACGGTAGATGAGGCTGTAGAATTTTCACGGCAGGTAGGAGCAGAAAAAACGTGGTTGATGCACGTTGCCCATGAGATGGATCATGCTGCAGCAAATGCGTACTTACCAAAGAATGTGAGATTAGCTTATGATGGATTGCAAATTGGATTTGAAGCGGAGGTAGTTAATGGAAATATCTGACATGGGAAGTTTAGCAAAATCTCTTCATGATTCTGAAAAGGAGCCCCAGCGTGCTTTGCTGGTCTCTGTTTATAAGGGGGGTAAAGCCCAGCGCCCTGTGGCTGAAGAGCATTTGCAGGAATTATCTTTGCTTGCAGAGACATTCGGGGTGAACGTCGTTCATAAAGTTATCTGTCCGGTCCGCCGTTATGACGCTGCGGTTTATGTAACGGAGGGGAAGTTGGAAGAGCTCGTTGCGGCGGCGAAAGAACATCAGGCTAATTTGGTCATCTTTGATGATGTGATTTCACCCGGCCAACAGCGTAATCTTGAAAAAATCTTCGAAATTGCCGTCATCGACCGTACGGAGCTTATTCTGGGTGTCTTCGCACAACGCGCACAGACGAAAGAAGCGCGCTTACAGGTTGAGCTCGCTCAGGTAAAATACGAGGCACCGCGGCTAAAGCGGCTGTGGACACACTTGTCACGGCAGCATGGAAGCGGGGGATCAGGATCTGGCGGGGCTTACCTTAAAGGTGAGGGAGAGAAGCAAATTGAGATCGATAAACGGATTCTCAAACGCAAGATCGATCAGTTGCAAAACGAAATTAATGAAGTCAGAACCACTCGCGAGACACAACGCCTTGCACGGCAGCGTTCTGAGATCCCTATTTTTTCAATTATTGGCTACACCAACGCCGGGAAATCGACGTTATTAAATGCCTTGACCAACGCCGGTGTTTTTGTCGAGGATAAGCTTTTTGCCACATTGGATACGACAACACGAAAATTCCTTCTGCCGAATAATCAGGAAATCCTGTTGATTGATACAGTAGGATTCATCCGAAAGCTTCCCCACTTGCTCGTTGCTGCATTTAAAAGTACCTTGGAAGAAGCTGTCCACTCCGATATCCTACTGCATCTAATTGATGCTAGCCACCCGATGGCAGAAGAGCAGGCTCAAACGACATTCGAAGTCTTAAAATCATTGAAGGCAGAATCGACGCCGATTGTTACCGTGCTGAATAAAATCGATCTCTGTCCTGATCTGGAAATGCTTAGTCGGATGCGCGATAAATATGGGAAAACAGTGCTGATATCGGCGCTGAATCATACAGGTTTGGATGAGCTGAAAACGGTCATGATCGAGGAACTCAGCAAGCTGCGAAAACCTGTCTTGCTCCGCATTCCCCAATCGGAATATGCCCTTGTCAGCGAGGTTATCCGTCTTGGCAACGTCATCGATCAAGATTATGAAGACAATGATGTTTTGCTGCGCGTCGAAATTCCTTCAGCACTGGCAGAACGATTGAAAAAGTATATGAGCAATGAAGATGGTGAGTGAAGTTCCCACGATGTATTCCATCCAGCAGCTGCCGGAAACGGAACGCCCAAGAGAGCGGCTGATGCGTTACGGCCCCGAGGCGCTTTCCGCTGCTGAATTGATTGCACTTGTTCTGGGTAGTGGAACAAAAAGCGCTCCCGTTCTTCAATTGTCCCATTTGCTCATCGGTCGTTTTGGCAGCCTTCAGGCGCTTGCAGAGGCCACTACGCAGGAATTGTGCCTGGTGAAAGGAATTGGTGAGGCCAAGGCTATCCAGCTGCGCGCGGCCTTTAATTTAGGAATGCGGTTGTCACGGCAGAATGTGACGCCAAAATATAAGATAGAACATCCCATCCATGCATACAATCTTGTTAAAGATGAAATGATCGGAGAAAAGCGGGAGCTTTTTGTGATCATCATGCAGGATGCTAAAGGTGTTGTCATCCATCACTGCATTGTCTCAATCGGCACATTAACAGAGACTCCTGTTCACCCGAGAGAGGTGTTCTATCCAGCAATACGCCACAAAGCCGTCACTCTTATTCTCGTTCACAACCACCCAAGCGGGGACCTCACTCCATCAAAAAACGACCATGAGCTCACACGTAAGCTCATTGAAGTCGGCAGGATGGTCGGCATTCCAATTAATGACCACATCATCATCAGCGCTCAAGGGTATCTTTCGATGCGCCAACAGGGAGGAATCTTCTAATGCGGGAAATTACCATCAGAGAGCGAAAAATTGGAACAAGTCATCCTCCGTTAATCGTCGCCGAGTTGTCAGCCAACCACAACGGATCGCTGGATAGCGCGTTAAAACTCGTCGAAGCTGCCCATGAGGCTGGTATCCACGCCATTAAATTGCAGACATACACTCCGGATACCATCACTCTGGATATCAAAGACGGCGACTTCCTCATCACAGATGAAACAAGCCTGTGGAGAGGGAAAACATTGTATGATCTCTATCGTGAGGCCTACACTCCATGGGACTGGCATATTCCCATTTTCGAACGATGCAAAGAGCTGGGGATGTTGGCATTCAGTACCCCTTTTGATGAGACAGCAGTAGATTTTTTGGAAGGTCTTGATGTCTTATGTTATAAAATTGGGTCGCCGGAGATTGTTGATATTCCCCTCATCCGGAAAGTGGGCGCCACAGGGAAACCTCTCATTCTTTCCACAGGCGGGGCCACCAGGGTTGAAATTAGCGAAGCTGTGAGCGCAGCTAAATCTGTGGGTTGCCGCGACATCATTCTACTGAAATGCACGATGTCTTATCCCTCACAACCCGATGATGCTAATCTACGTACAATTCCGGATATGATTTCAACTTTTGATGTGCCTGTAGGTATTTCTGATCATTCTCTGGGGATCGGCGTCGCCATCGCCAGCGTCGCCTTCGGGGCATGTGTGATTGAGAAGCATTTGACCTACGACAGAAGGGAAGGGGGGGTCGACAGCGCTTTCTCCATGGAGCCTGCAGAATTTAAGCTGCTTGTTGGGGAATCCTACAGAGCTTGGAGGGGACTTGGTCATGTGCATTATGGGCCATTGCCTTCAGAAAAAGTGTCATATTCTCATCGTCCTTCTCTCTATTTTATCGAAGATATCCCTCTTGGTACCGTTATTCAAGAGGCTCATATCAGCTCCCTCAGGCCCAATAAGGGACTGCCTCCCAAAGAGATCGATCAAGTAATTGGACGTAAGCTGCTTTTTGGTGTCAAGAAGGGCATGCCCGTTTCGTGGGAGTGCTTTTCGTAAATATTAGAATTTCACGACCCTACTAATACCAACTTCGACCCCTTCCAGTGTGGCTCTAGGACCAGATACTTTAAATTTGCCTTCACCTTGTTTGAAGACAAGACGTAGAACTACGAAGTCTTGTGTTCCTATCAGCGTGTTCAGTTTGATTAGAGAATATTCATCCTTGAGTGGAATCTTCAGCTTTAGTACTCTGTTTGTTGTATCGATTCTGAGTTCATTATCGGCTAAATTTCTGAAGGCATAGAATTTAAGGATGGCCGAAATTTCTTCATTGTCTATGATGTCAGGATGTCCTGTTAGGTAACCCACAACGTCATTAATTTTCACACCCAGGAACGCAAGTCTGGTATTAAGATTTGTAGTTAGCGCTTTTTCTTCACTAGCAGATGCTTTCACAACCGGCAGCTTATGGGCTTTGGCGTAGGCTCTTCCAAAAGGGGATAGCTCCGATTTCCTGTCTATTTTATCCAATACAATTTCTCCGGATTTTTTATCTAAAACGACGTAACGAGTAGACGTTTCTTTGCCTAGGTTACATAAACGATGTGTTCGCTGAGGACGATATTCTGCAGTGAAAACAGCGCGTTGTTCAAGGATCATAAAATCCCCGACATCATGAAGTAAATGCTCTTTCTGGACGGCACAATTGACGAGAGAGGTCTTCTCAATTTCGACTTGTATGTATCTAAACTCATCTTCATTTTCTTGAGGATTCTGATCAACTGCTTCATAGACTTCGACTGGAATCGATATCTGATGCATGTCCTCGAATTCTTTCATCCTGTGCATAATGGAAGCTTGCATGATGAGATCACCAATTCCAACGGACACGCGCGGATCTGGAATTGCTCGCTCAATTGACGTCTTAAAGAGCTTAATTTCATCATCGGTTATACCTCTCTGTCCACCTGGAGAGAAACCTGCCAGTTTTTTCTGTGATTTGTCGCGAAATTCCCATATACTTCTGCCTAAATCCCGCGAAAGCTCTTCTGAAATCACGATACCGTGCTCTTTGAATATTTTGCTGATTTCACTTGGAGTCGTCAGCAACTTAACAACTTCGTCCTTAGAGTATTTTGTTATCTGCCTCAACCGCATGACATTTCCTTCAAGTGTATTATCAGACTTCTCGGAGTTTGTATTAAGTATTTTGACGATTTCATCTGGTGTTTCTTTCAGCCCCTGTATTTGCGCTTCAGAATATTTTTTCAGGTACTCCAGCATCTTTTCGACTGATCTTTCCATCAGTTCTTTGAGGTCTGCGGTCTCTTCTATTTTGGCATCTTCAATTTTTTCGGCGTTTGGAACTATTTTTTGCAATTCATCGAGAGCGGCTTGTTTTTTAGCATCAATGGGAGGTGTTTCTGGTGGTACGTGTAGAGGATTAACAAAAGCAGCTTCTTGCGTTGCTGGTTGAATGTTAGGGTTGGGAGCTCCATCTGGGTACGGTGGATGCTTGGAAAATAAATGCTCTTCTGATGGGGGAGGCGTTTCAGGTGGTGAGAGAATAGGATGAATCCCCTTCAGGTCATCAACTATAGTTGGGGGTGAAGGAGAGTTTAAGTCGTTATCTACCTCGAGAGACAAGGGAGGACTCGGCGTTGGCAGAGGTATAAATTCAGGACCGTTCATATAAAACCTATACTTTTATATTATATATATAAACAACAACTAACTAAGTTATATCATAAAGTTTAATTTAAAATATATAAAAAATAACTAAAAATTAAATAACAGGATTGGCAGGATGGGTAGGATAAGCAGGATACCTTCGGTCGACCA
>JBAWVE010000129.1:0-6735 GCA_037147435.1 Parachlamydiaceae bacterium | reverse complement strand
GAACGAATTTTCTTTGTACATAGAGATAAACCTCTCATATAGTATCATGAGACCAAATTTCAATCTTTTTCAATCTCTCCGAGATCATGTCCTCTGGGGCTGCATTTGTGAGACGGCGTAGTGCGTGAGGGATTTTTACAGGAACTACTGGGTGATCAAGGCCGTCAAAATTAAACTCATAGCCAAAATTTCCTCAGTCGAGTTAGAATGACCAGCGATTTCGAACAATGGATATAGTATGACTCATCTCTTCATTCGCTTTTGTTGTGTGTGCCTTCTTCTGTGCAGTTGTTCACGCAAAGAACACCCCCGTGAGGCGCTGACGGTGGCTATGTCCGAAGACCCTCAATCCCTCGATCCTCGCGTGGTGCGAATTTTACCTACAGTTTCAGTCCTTAAGCTCCTGTTTGAGGGTCTGATGAGAACAAACAGCAGCGGTTTCAATGAACCTGCTGCTGCTTCCAGTGTCGTCATTTCTGAAGATAAAAGGACATACACATTTACACTGCGTGATAGCCACTGGTCTGATGGATCGCCAGTGACAGCTCAAGATTTTGAGGAAACATGGAAAAGCATTCTTTCGCCCTCCTTTCCTGCCCCCAATGCTTACCAATTATACCTCATCAAAGGGGCTAAAGAAGCCAAAGAAGGGATTCTTCCTCCTGATGCCATTGGAGTCAAAGCTATCGACTCGAAAACACTAGTTGTGGAACTCCTAGAACCTACCCCATATTTTCTGGAAATCACAACATGCCATTTTTATTTTCCTGTCTGCCCTTCCATGCGAGCAGGCTCCCCGGACGATTCCGTTAAGCTCGTTGTGGGAAACGGCCCCTTCATGATGGATCATTGGAAACTGCGCAGCGAATTAGCCGTTGTGAAGAATCCACACTACTGGGACGCCGCAAACGTCGCAGTGAATAAAATCTCTTTGGCGATACTTGATGAAACCACTGCCTTAAAACTTTTTGAAGCTGGATCTCTAGACTGGGCGGGATCGCCAATCAGTACGCTGCCTCAGGATGCGATTGCTTCATTGAAACAGCGGGGTGTATTGCAGGTTTTTCCTGGGGCAGGCACACATTGGTTCCGTTTAAATACTCAAAAGCCCCCATTTGATAATGAAAAAATCCGTCGCGCCTTTTCCCTGGCTTTAGATAGACAGGCAATTGTCAACCACATCACGCAAGGGAACCAGGTACCGGCTATAGGGGTCGTCCCCCCTTCGTTCGGTTTCAGTCATCAAAACTACTACAAAGATCATGATCTCGATGCTGCCAGGCAGTTGTTTGCTGAGGGATTATCTGAAAGCGGACGTTCCAAAGCGGATATATCCCCCCTTGTGTTGAGTTATGCCGCGAATGACCGCAACAGCAAAATTGCGCAGGCTGTGCAGCCACAATGGAGCAAAGCTTTCGATATTGACGTTAAGCTTGAGGCCAATGAGGGCCCGTCTTTAATGGATAAAATGCACAAAGGGACCTATCAGATCAGCTTAGGCGCCTGGTATGCTGACTTACGCGACGCCTTCAATTTTCTGGAGATTTTCAAACTTAAGGATAATCCAACAAATCAAACATTTTGGCACAATGCTCTGTATACTCAATTGCTTGAACAGTCCTCAACAGAACTAGACCCTGCAAAAAGGCAACAAATTCTGGAACATGCGGAAGCTGTCCTCATGCAGGGGATGCCCGTTGCTCCCCTCTTCCATAATTCATACAATTATCTGAAAAGCGATAGGGTCTCCGGTGTCTATTTCTCACCCTTAGGGTTTCTGGATTTCAAAGAGGCAAGAATGACGGACTGATATGAGATACCTTCTTGCACGAAAATTTCTGTTTGCTTGCCTCTCGTTAGGATTTGTTGTGACATTGACTTTTGTGCTGGTGAAGTCTATCCCCGGTGACCCGTTCCAACAGGAACAAGCACTGCCTGAAAACATCTACCAGGCACTCCGCTCCCATTACGGTTTAAATGATCCACTGGCCATTCAATACGTGCGCTATCTGGGCCAATTAGCCCAACTCAATTTTGGTCCGGGAGTGATGGAAATTATTTTAGAAGGATTTCCTACCTCCGCGCTTCTTGGAGGCGCCGCACTTGCCATTGCCATTCCTATAGGGGTCTGTTTAGGCATTTTAGCTTCGGTGCATCAGCGTCGCTGGCAAGACACGCTCATCATCATTCTTTCCAGCTTGGGGATGTCTGTTCCAAGTTTTGTCGCAGCGACGATTTTACAATATATTTTAGGGATCAAGTTAGGCCTGTTACCGATAGCGCAATGGGGATCTCTATCTCATCTGATTATGCCGGCGCTATCGCTTGCTGCTTTGCCTACTGCTTTCATTGCCCGTATGACACGGGTGAAAATGATAGAGGAGTTCAAGCAGGGGTATGTCATAGCCGCACGGGCAAAGGGGATGCGCGAATCAACTATTATTTTCCGCCATGTCCTACGCAATACCCTTATTCCGCTGTTAAGCTACCTCGGTCCTTTAACAGCGAGCGTTTTTACAGGAAGTTTTATCATTGAGAAAATCTATGGGATCCCAGGGCTTGGCTATTGGTTCGTGACTAGCATCGGCAATCGCGACTATCCATTAATCATGGGGGTCACAATTTTTTACTGTGCGTTTCTCCTTGCGATGTCATTCATTGTAGATACTGTAAGCTTGGTATTGGATCCGCGCATCGCCGCAAGGCAGAGGTGAAATCGTGAACCTATCTGAATTCATGTCTGTGCCCGAAAAATATAATTCATTCACTGTGTGGAGCAAGCGTCACCCCGTAGCCTTTTTGGCCTCAACATACCTCGTTGTCCTGATCATCATGGCGGTCTTTGCTCCCCTCTTTAGTGGCTATCTCTACGATGAAGTCGATCTCTCTCAAAAAAATCTGTCTCCATCTGCTGCTCACTGGTTTGGCACAGATGATCTTGGGCGCGATATGTTTACGAGAATTTGGTACGGTGCACGCATCTCCCTTTTTGTCGGCTTTGCCGCAGCAGCGATTGATATGGTTGTTGGTGTCCTGTGGGGCGGAATTGCCGCTTTGTCAGGAGGAAAAATTGATGAGGTCATGATGCGCTTTGTGGATATTATCAGCGCGATCCCTTCTCTACTGATTATCATCAGTTTGATTGTTGTTATCGGATCTGGACTGCACACGATTATCATCGCCATCGCCCTCCTGGGATGGATCACCATGGCGCGAGTGGTTCGGGGTCAATTGATCCAGTTGAAAGAGCAAGGGTACGTTCTTGCTGCCCGCTCTCTTGGTGCCTCGTTCTGGCGCATTCTTTTTCGACACCTTTTGCCCAACGCTGCAGGTCCTATTGTGGTGACGCTGACCCTTACTATCCCCAGTGCTATTTTTACTGAAGCGTTCTTAAGCTACCTGGGACTTGGTGTGCAAGCTCCCATCGCCAGTTGGGGCACAATGGCCAGCGATGGTCTACCTGCTATGCAATACTACCCTTGGCGTTTATTCTTTCCCGCCGCCTTCATCAGCATGACGATGCTGGCCTTCAATCTAGTGTCTAATTCGGCCTACGGACGACGATTGACAACTAAATAATTCTATACTACCGCTTTATAGGCACTTACCATTTTTTCCATTGTCCTAAAAATGTACTTTAGATAATCTGAAGTGAAAGCTTAGATAATCGGAGCCTGATGTTTACTAGATTTTTACTTCCATATATTCAAGAACTTGCAGGAAAATACCCTGTTGTTACTTTATTGGGACCTCGTCAATCAGGTAAGACGACTCTCGTCAGGGCGGCTTTTCCCGACAAGCAGTACGTCAACATGGAGGATTTCGATCATCGTTCCTTAGCAACCATCGACCCAAAAAATTTTTTGGCGGCCTATCCGAACGGCGCTATCCTGGATGAAGTCCAGAGAACTCCCGGTCTTTTGTCGTACATTCAGGTATTGGTTGATGAATTAGATCCCAAGGGCATGTTTATCTTAACGGGAAGCCATCAAACGGAGCTTCATTCGGCTATTTCTCAATCACTTGCCGGAAGGACAGCACTTCTACGGCTGCTTCCGCTAAGCTTGCAGGAGATGCGGCATGCCGGCATCAAGGATTCGATAGAGCAGATAATTTTGAAAGGGGGGTATCCAAGAGTCTATAAAGAGGATCTACCTTTATCGAATGCTTACAGCAGCTATTTTCAAACGTACGTCGAACGTGATATAAGACAAATTTTGCGGGTAAAGGACATTATTCTATTCGAGAGGTTTATCCGGTTGGTTGCAGGCCGGATTGGGCAGCTAGTCAATTATGCCAGCCTGGCATCGGACGTCGGTGTTTCGGCAGTCACAATCAAGGAATGGATAGCTGTTTTGGAAGCGACTTACATCCTAGTTCGATTGGAACCCTACTTTGAAAATTTTGGAAAGCGGCTGATTAAATTGCCTAAACTTTATTTCACTGATACAGGGTTGGCTTGTTATCTTCTTGGGATTGATTCCATAGGGCAATTAGTCAAAGATTCTTCCTATGGAAATTTGTTTGAAAACTGGGTCGTGATGGAGTTGATGAAAGCCCGGTATAATCAAGCTACTGATCCGCGACTTTATTTTTATCGTGATGTAGCAGGAAAAGAAGTCGATCTGTTAATCCAACATGGAAGCAAGCTTATTCCTGTTGAAATCAAGAGTTCCAAAACATTTTCTTCATCTTTTTTGGATTGCCTGCACTATTTTCATCAACAAGCGCCTAAAAAAGCTGAAGGCGGCGCAGTCATCTATGCAGGTGACCGGACTCAGATCCTCCAAGCCTTTCAACTATTGAACCCGGAAAATTGCGCAAATTTAGCAACCTCATAGAGGGTAAAAAATCCGTCAACGCACGGGCTTTAGTTTTTATATTAATTTGCCGAAACTTCAATGACAAGAGGTAAGGCCTGAACCTCGCGGCCCCCAACTCTCACATTGATGGGGGGGAGGGTGTGAATGCCTGTGGGGAAGCCCTCCAGTAGAAAGCTATAAATAGAAACAACAATATTGCTAGGAGATGACATTTGAGATGTTTCGACAAATTTTACTGTCAGAGCATCAGTTCCGAGGCGAAAACTGCTGATATCGATAACATTTTGGACATCATGAGTGACAAATATCGATCCATGAATGGGTGTGTTTGCAACGATGTTGTCATATTCATTAATCTGGGATGTCACTTCAGTGGTTCCCTCTCCATAAACTAAATCGTTAGCTAGCGTCGGGAGCGGGCGTTCCTCACTATAATCCAGGTAGTCTTTCATCAATTCAAGCGAGGTGATGAACGAAGGTATGAAAAGGGGTACCGAAAAAATTACAACAACAAATATTCGAGTATATAATGTACTGATCATGCTATAGCTCCCTTGCAGTCTGGATGATTAGACGAATCATACTCATTGCATCCCGAGATTGTAAATCCTTAATGACGGAACGATGAGCAGCCAAGTCTTGCTTTAAATCTGCCAGTGCTTCATTCAACCTGAACATCCCCATCGAAACATCGTCAGAAAAGTGCGCTGAAATAGGCATGTATTTTGGATGCATATGGACCATCGAAAGCTCCATCTCCAAGTCTACTATCTGGTCTTTAAGGATCGAATTATAAATTTTAAACTGATCATCGCTTTGTACCACAGTTTGATTTTTCTCGCTTTCCGTCCGGCTCATCCATTCGATCTCGATCGATAAAAGCTCGTGTAAATCGGTATTTTCATATGCTGTTGTCAGTCTTTTCATTATCCCCTCTTTCTCTAACTTTAGGATCGGATCCTGCTCTAAATCGGGGTGTAAACATTTTGCCAGAGTTTTGTAGATTGTCCCCAGGCCCTTTTTCTGCAGCGTTTCAAGTTCCTTCTCTTTTATTTCTTTTTGCTGTTCCTTCTTGCTTTTTGGCTTTTCTTGGCAGGTATTACTGTCGAAAGAGCTTTGATTTTCTTTTGCCTCACTAATAGCTTGAAACATTTTGCGCATGATTGTCTCTTGGTCATCAGTATCTTTAACGTCTGATAAGTCAAGGTCAACGTCGAACCCCTCAAATAGATCGCTCATGAAGTCTTTTAAGTCGGCCAATTCTTCTGAATGGGTATCTTTGAAGCTGACACCCTCAAGTTCTTCCATAATAGATTTAATTTTAGGAGGTATATTATTAAAAGAGGTCAATGCTACAATGTCTTTTATTTTAGAAATAATAATTGATTCAATAACATTTAAATCACGTCTTGAAATTTTTTTATTTTCTTTAAAGTGGTTATATAGGATTTCAGTAAATTCAGAAAGAACTTCAGAAAGTTTCGTGCGTATAGGAGTGATATTTTGATAATGAAAATTGAGGGCAATATTCAGAGCTTTTTCAGTTTTATCAAGCTTGGTTTGCATCGATTTAATTTTAGCTCGTAACCGGTCAAAGGTTTTTTGAGAGGTGCTACGTTGATCTTTTTTAGATTTTCCCGCACTCACTAAGCTTGTCATAATCACCCTCATATCGCTGTTGAATTTTAATTAAATTATGTTAAGAGTAACAAAAAATGAGAAAAAAGGAAATATGTTTCTTCACCTTTTTCTTCACCCTTTTTCTTCACCCTTTTTCTTCACTTCTAATCACTTTTTTGGCATGGTTCAAAATAAGGCTATTTTGGGTAACACAACAGAGATTATTTCTGAGCCTTTAATGGGCATGGTTCAAAATGGAACGAAAATGGGTAGCACAAAGTAATCAAAAATC
>JBAWVE010000128.1:0-6759 GCA_037147435.1 Parachlamydiaceae bacterium | reverse complement strand
TTTTCAGTGTGCTTATTAAGGGTTACGTATTATTGAGGTAGATCAAGATCTCTGATCCTATAGTTCAGTCAAACACCTATGCGTATGACTCACGAGGACGCTTAAAGACATTTGATGACCAAGCATACACATTTGACTTTGGAAAAGCAGGTCGAGGAATACGCACAGGAGCTCCAAATTGGCAAGTTTTGGAAAATGGGTTAGATCCCTTTGGCAAAATCGTTGAGGAGATCATCCACACCAAAAATCTCGGCAATAAATACGATGCCATGGGGCAAGTGATCATGCGTGGGAAAGACCAACTCAAGTGGGATCCTTGGGGACGCCTTACTTCTGTCATGACAGATACATACACCTGGAAGGCGTCATATGATGCCCTGGGAAGGCGACTCCAAACAACGCATACAGCCAAATGCAGTGACACGTTTGGCAAAGACAAAGTTCTTGTAACTACTTCTTTTTATGATCCAGAACAGGAATTTTTAGAGATTGGCGTCAACTACGATAGAGAAATGTTCTGGAAGCATTATGGATCCATTTCTTGCGATGCCCTAACAGACAGTTTTGGTAATAGTCTCACACTTCTACACGATGTCCTGGGAAATCTTTCAGCAGTAGTGTCTGCGCAAGAAACAATTCCAAATCAAGCATACCCATCGGTTTATGGGCCGCAAGAACTTCCCTCTGAAGAGGCAACACTCTTTGCGTATGCGCAGTCGTTAACATGGCAGAGTCACCGCCTTGATCCCACAGGATTAATCTGGTTAGGTGCACGATATTACGACCCCCAAGGAGGCCGATTCCTCAGTCCCGATCCAATTAGCCATCCAATTTGCCTTGATCTCTACGCTTATGCCAATGGAGACCCTATCAACAACGTTGACCTTGATGGGCGCTTTGCCTCGAAAGTGTATGATATTACAAAAACAACTGTTGTTGATGCTCTTTACAGTCATCGGTTTCATGGCGGTTTGCGAGCATTCGGCGGACTTGCAGAAGCGGGTGTGGGCGCCTGTTTAGGTATGATTCCTTCCCCGTTTTGTGTAACGCAAATTGGTGGTGTCTTATTAGTAGGCCATGGTCTTGATAACTATCGAGCGGGCTATGATCAGGCAGTATCTAACCAACCAAGAGAACCGATCACTATTCAGATTTTACAAAAATCTGGAATGTCGCATAATGCTGCTCATATGGCCAATGACCTCGGAATGATCCTTGGCACTATGGGTACTACGGCAGTTCGCGGAGTTGTTTCTGTTGAATCATCAATATTTCGTGTGCCACTAGAAGCCATGAAAGCACCCGTGGAGCTAAACCGTTTTCACAAAGCTGCCCAAGGACTATCCGAAGTTGGGCAAAATAACATTCGAATATTACGCGGATGGGCAAAAAGCAAGGGCTGGATAAAAGCCCCAAATTCAGGAGGGCCAGAAATTTGGGGACATTTTAGAGAAATGAAGTTTAAATGGAATCTGAGGTTGAAACCAGAGAGAAGCATGCGTGATGGTTTAGATTTTGGAAGTAATATACCTAGGTATGATGCTCGTTTAGGAGAAAATCTTCCTTACAGCTATATAAATCCATTCAACGGAAATGCAAGTATACACAAAAGTACAGGGACTCACCTCCCATTAGAGTAAATTATGGATAGAGTTAAATTATTGACTGAAATTCTATTAGATGTGAATGCGCGCATCGATGAAAGAGATGATGCGGGAATCGACTTAGGAGAATACAATGACGATAGAGCATTAAATGCTTTGCTCACCGTTGTCTTAAATCCTAGTGAAGAGCCTACCATTATGGATGTGTGTGGTGAATCTGTGGCGCAAATATGGGTCAAACGCAATCAATTTGACGCTGCTTCGTATGAAAAAATGCATCCCATGGCACGAGCAGAAGCTTATGACTACATTGTAGGTGTTAAACCGGAATGGATTACTAAATTTCATTTAATTAGATAGAATCGTTTTCGATAGCCGTTTTGCTTCATCGATGTACGATTACTTCCTTCGACAACTCTTGTTGATATACTCTATGACCATCATAACCTCGATTCAAAAGGTAAATAGTATGCAAACGTTGATGATTTCCGCTTTTGCTTGTTTTATGTTGTATTGTCCGTTTAATCAAGGAGTTAATTCTATGAATAATCAATATATTCCTGCGGATTATGTAGTTGTTGCTAATAAAATAACGGATGAAGTTGCCGTTAAGCTATCAAAAAAATACAACATGAAATTAATGGGAAGTACAGGGGGAATGGCTGATTGTGTGAATGTCATAGGATTGAGTTTTCAAATTCGAGGTCCTTTAAGTCAAGAAATTCTCCGCAAGATATTAGTTGGTTGCGTTGAAGAATTTCTAGTTTCTATAAATGCAAATGAACAATTGCGCCCATTTCTCAAAAATTATCCATTCACTCCTCATGAGATAGAAATTGAAATTTTTGTTGTTGATGATACAGGAAAAAAAATATATGACCCAGAAATAGGTGTTGCTACGGCAAAACACGGCGGGTTGAGATATCATACTAAAGCTAGAGAACCAGGTTATCTTTTTGGATACAAAACGACGACGAGAGAAGACTACAACGCTGCCCTCAAAATTGTTAAAGGGTCACAACCATAATGCATTCATTTTTTATCAAAAATAAGTGACGATATTTTTTTGGAGAAGAGAGATGCAGCTTCAAGTTGGAGTAAAAGTTCTACTAGAAAACAATCAGAGAAAATTCCTTTTGTTGCGTCGTTCAGAAGAAAAATATCGAGACGTTTTGCAGAAATGGGATATTCCTGGCGGTCGTATTAATCCAGGCAAATCACTTATGGAAAATTTAGAGCGTGAAGTGATGGAAGAAACGGGTTTAAAGCTTACTGAAGAACCGCATCTCATTGGTGCTCAGGACATCATTCCTGATGGAGAGCGTCATATTGTGCGTCTCACGTACATAAGCAAAACAGAGGGAGAACCAGTGTTGAGCGAAGAACATACTGAATTTCGCTGGTTTGGGATTGAAGAACTGCAAACGCTTGAAGGACTTGATGTATATCTTCAAAATCTTCTTAGAATTTTCATTTTATCCCAACGGACATTTTGCTCCGGCTAATCGAATGATTTCAGATATAGACTCGGGAACTCCAGGAAAATCCAATGATTATTAGACATATTATGACCACATCGCAGGCACTAAACCGGAATGGATCACTAAATTTCATTTAATTAGATAGAGTCGACTTTGTGGGGCGTTTCGTTTAAAAAGTGTATGCCGTTCAATAACTGTTGTAGACACCTCTACGACTATCATAACCTCGATTCAAAGGGTAAATAGTATGCAAATGTTAATTATTTTTATGCTCGCTTGTCTTATGTTATGTTACCCATTCAATCAAGGAGTTAGTTTTGTGGATAATCAATATATTCCTGCGGATTATGTGGTCATTTCTGACCAAATAACTAGCGAAGTTGCTGCAAAGCTATCAAAACAATACAACATGAAAATTATTGGAAGTACAGGGGGAATGGCTGGTTGTGTGAATGTAATAGGATTGAGTTTTCAAATTCGAGGTCCTTGAAATCAAGAAACTCTCCGCAAGATATTAGTTGGTTATGTTGAAGAATTTCTAACACCTATCAACGCAAATGAGCGATTGCGTCCATTTCTCAAAAATTACCCATTCACTTCTCATGAGATAGAAATTGAAATTTTTGTTATTGATGCTAGAGGAGAAGAAATACATGACCCAGAAATAGGTATTGCCACGGCAAAACACGGCGGGTTGAGATATCATACTGTAACTGAAGAACCAGGTTATCTTTTTGGATACAAAACGACAATGAAAGAAGACTATAATGCTGCCCTCAAGATCGTTAAAGGACTGCAACCATAAGGGATCGTTTTCAATATTTATTTTTCCTTGTATTGCTTAGATTTTTGTGTTAACATTTTCAATTCTACAGTTTAATTATTAGTTGAAAATTTGTTTTTATAGAATCAAAAACGGTTTAAAAGATAACTTATAACATGAAGAAAAATATTTATTATGTTCTGAAGCTTTTAATTTTTTTTGGAGCTCTTCTTGTTTTCCCCCTATCTGCAAAAGCGGCTCAATACAACATTCCATCTTCCATTCGATTTACCATTGAGCGGGAAAATAATGAACCTCCTATCGTCTATTACTTTAGTCATCCTGATGTCATCGATAAGTCATATCCAATTCTTGTTCTTTGTGAAGGATCTTCAAGTAAAAGAGACATCGGAAGCGTTTTTTTCATCAGGAATTATTTCAGTGAAAGAGTAATACCTCTTCATGTTGGATATCTTACAGTAGAAAAATGGGGAGTTGATGGTAATCAAATCGATGAAGAAGAGTTTTGGAATCATTACAGCCGTTCTCAACGACTTAAAGATCATTTAAAAGTAATCAAACAGCTTGAAGCCGAGCCTCCATCTGGCTGGAATGGGAAGCTCATTTTTATCGGAGTTTCGGAAGGGGGTCCGCTAATTACAGATCTTTCCATCCTTTCTCCTAATACCTTAGCAACAATCAACTGGGTCGGAGCTGGAGATTGGTCATGGGCTGATGAATTGTGGCAATTTTTTGAAGATTGGAAAGAAAAATCATTTTGGGTCCGTTTATATGATGCAGTTCCAAGATGGCTTCCGTTTTCCCCAGATGTCCCCCAAACAAGGTGGGAATTTGATACCCTTGTTCAAGAAATTATATGCAATCCTACTCCGAGTTTGTTCATGGGAGGCATGACCTATCTCTATCATGCAGATGCTTTTCAAATACCCTCAATTGATTATAGTCAAATTCACTCTCCTTTTCTGGTCGTCGAAGGGACAAAAGATAGTTCAATCATTTCCTGCGATCAGTTTGTTCAAAAAGCGCAGGAAGCTAATGCCCCTATTACTTATTTTCGAATTGAAGGCATGGATCATTGGATTAGAAAAAGACCTGATGTAATTGATCAATCCTTTGAGTGGTTAAAAGCACAACTGCAAGAATAAGTCGACAATCAACCTTGAATTTTCGTGAGAAGGTGACATCTTCGAGTGGTTCTTGTGAAATATTTAGTGGGTATCTTCGTTGGCGTACATTATTGCCGAATTGGATTCGGATTGTTGCCCGAATACGATCATTTGCTAACGCTCTTGACACTCATTTCTTTCATCGTCACTAAGTATATGTAATTTTGTAAACTATATTCTTTAGTCAAATGGCTGGCGTGATATCAAGTCATTAAACCGGTTTGCGTGTTTGACTTTTTTCGGTTTTTTTGGCAGCATGTTGGCTTAATCTATTCTTGGAAACCTATCATGACAAATAAAGAACAAACCTCACTCAAAAAAGCAAAAACAACGGTCTACATGAACGAAGAGGAAGAAACCCTTCTCAATGAACTGTTCATAAAACGACTTCGTGAGCGCAACAAAACGGATAAATCAGCTCTTCTTTGCGAAGGTATTCGCCTTCTATTCGACAAGGAGATCGGGGGGCAAAATGACCAAAAATAACAAGAGTGAGTCGGTGAAATCCGGATTACCATATGTTGCACCTGTCGGCTATGGGGCGGTATTAGATTCAATTATAGGCAAGATTAAGGCTGCCCAGACAAGAGCTATGATTGCCGTTAATCACGAGCTTATTGAAATTTACAGGGAAATAGGAAAAACAATCTATGAGCAGCAACAAACAGCTGATTGGGGTTCCTCTGTTGTAGAGCTGTTAGCCAGCGATCTTCAAAAAAAGTTTCCTGGAATGAGAGGTTTTTCATCACGTAATTTATGGATTATGAAAGATTTTTACACCTCTTACTGTGAAAGTACAAAACTGCAGACACTGTCTGCAGAAATTAGTTGGTCTCACAATGTGGCTATTTTATCGAAGTGTGGAGACATTCTTGAGCGGGAATTTTATATACGGATGTCCAAAAAACATTCGTGGTCTTACCGGGTTCTTCTAAATCAGATAGACAATCAAAACTACGAAAAGACAATGACCAGTCAGACGAATTTTGATCAAAATCTGCCGGATAAAATGAGACCAGAGGCAAAGCTTGCTGTTAAAGATGAATACTCCTTTGACTTCCTTGAAATGGGAGAAGAACACAGCGAATACGAACTGGAGCAAGCCATAGTAAGAAACATCGAAAAATTCTTGAGAGAGATTGGGAATGTCTATGCATTTATGGGTTCTCAATATCGTCTAGAGGTTGATGGACAAGAGTTTTTCATTGACATCTTGCTATTCCACCGCAAGCTTAAAGCGATGGTGGCTCTAGAACTCAAACTGGGCCCATTCATTCCTGAATATGTTGGGAAGATGCAATTTTACTTGTCCGTTCTGAATGACACAGTACGTCTTGAAGATGAAAATCCATCCATCGGAATTATCCTGTGTAAAGAAAAAAATAGGACCATTGTCGAATACTCGTTGAAGGAAACCAACAAGCCTATTCATGTCGCGGGATACACAACTACAACTAAGCTGCCAAAGGAATTGAAAAACGAACTTCCATCTCCAGACCAGATAGAAAGGCTCTTAGACCATATCAGATAGAACAATAGGTCGCAATGAATAGTATCGAGCAGGGAAAATACCGATTTGAATATCAGCAAGAGCCAAGTCAGAAAGATGAGCAAATCCTCTTTGAAGGAATCAATGATGTGGCTGTCCTTAGAAAGGAGTCGGTCTAAAGGTAAGTCCTCAAAAAGTTATGGCGCAGCGCGCCAAAACTTTTTGAGGACTTACT
>JBAWVE010000127.1:0-6787 GCA_037147435.1 Parachlamydiaceae bacterium | reverse complement strand
TGGATGTTTTTGTGTGTACCCCATGTTTCATTAGTGGACAAAAAAATGCACCTTAAATGACGTAGGGGATGAGCTTATATGGCACATTTTCGCAGTAGGCATTCCAATCGGCACCATACTTCTGTGTGCACCGCACATCATCTCTGAAGGCCCGGTTGACAAGCAATAGCGTTAGGTAGACGACATAGAAGTAGGGCAGGCCGTTTTGAAATAGTGCAGGCACCGTCCAGAAAAAAGCCCCAAGAAGCTCGGGAACGTAGTGAAAATGGCGTGAAATTCCCCACCAGCCGGACGAAAGCAGCAGATTAGACTTGCTTTCACCCGTTTCAGTGACATAATTGCCGATGATTGTGAGAGGCTCTTTCCCCCATACTTTGCATTTGCCATTTGTAGCGCGCACGATCTGCCGCTGTCTATCTGCCACGTAATTAATGATGATGCAGGCTCCCCCCAAAAAGAATATTGCCAGGGCGAGAGGCAGTCCAAGGTCATTGGGGTGGTTCACCAAATAGAGGATGGGCGACGCATAAATACCTGGCACCCATACAAGACAGCCCCAGCAGATATAAAATCCTGCGCGGTCATGCATGATATCCATCGAACGCAGATATCCTGTTTCCCAGAAGAAGAATTTCGATATATAAAGGAGTTGCAATGCCACGGCAACAAGCATGGAATCGCTTAAGCCGCCGTTTTCGCTTTGTCTTGCAGCAAAAGATAAAATGATTAAGGGCCATCCCATCATCCCGAATCGGCAGTTTGTAAACATTTTGATGTCCCAGCCGAAAACGCGCGGGTAGAGTTCCATGCCCCAATAGTAGTCGAATATGGAGTTGCCAGAAGATCCAGAGTCACTGCTTGAGGGTGCTAGATGTCCTTTTATAAAGAGAAAAAGGCAAAAAAACAGGCTGAACAGGTTGAGGGCTCCAAGAATGCCCCCAAAATTGTCGTAAATAATCGTTGGTGAAAAGAGGTGAAGTTGGAACGCACACACATAAAATGCGGCTAAAGTTGTGATATAAGCCAGAACTCCATTGGTCCGGTAGACAGGAGTATTTCCGGCCGGTGTGAGTGGACCGTAAAATAATTTACCCGGTAATAGCTTCATTAGGGCCAGTTCGAATACAGCAAAGACCGTGATGATTTGCCATGCTGTCTTTGTTCCAAAAAAGTACGGGGAGCAAATCGAATATAAAACGCTGCCGAATCCCTGGTGCTGCACGAGTTCCCACAATTGGTATAATGATCCGTCAAGAGAGACGCATGTGTACCAAAAGAGAAAAACAGTAGGAGGACAAGCGACGATTAGAAATAGGGGAAAAAGCGTTTGGCGCACCCAATTGTATGTTCCAGACATCATTTCAGCTGTTCCTTTAACGAAAGTTGTTGTAGCCAATTGAATAGGCGTAGGTGAGCCAGTGAGCTAGCGCCGGCTTCACAATGCTCTCCGGCGCCTTCTTTGGCGGTGAATAAAATATAGTCTTTAGGACAAGTAAGGGCTTCGTATAGCTGCTCCGCCTGTCCGCGGCTTAAGGGCTCATTCTCCGAGTCCATGACAAAAGTAGGACACTGAATTTGGCTGGCTACATTAGCGAGTGTGTAGTCTTTCCATGCTCTCAGTAGTTCGAACGGAGAATCGACGCCATAAATCCACATTTTCGCACGGAACTTTGTGGCTACCATGGTGTTGGACAATGCCTGGCCAACGAATTTATTGACAAGACCATCGGGATCATTTGATAGGAGCTCTGAAATATTTGGGAGTGCCCGTTCGAAGGAGTCCATGGCATTGAATTGGCCTGGGCTTGCAGCAAGGGCATAGATGCGGTGTTCAAACGCTGCGGCGCGCGGAGCGAGATATCCGCCCCAGCTAGAGCCGAACAGAATGATTTTTGAGGAGTCGACGTCATCGCGTCCGGAAAGATAGTTCACGACAGGGGTGATCACTTTCTCCCAGTCGTATCGCATGTGGGTTTGCTGTTTGATTAAAACATTTCCCTGGCCTGGTCCATCGAAGCAGAGTGCATGATAACCGCGCTCCAGAGCCGCGGCTGCAGCGATGAAATACCCTTCCTGGTGCATGCCATCATATCCGTTATTGACGATCATTATCGGGCGTTTTGTACTGGAGCCATCGACTTTATAAAGGTATCCTGGCAGGTAGATGTCTTCGAAGGGAATAGATACAGGGATGACAGGGGTTGAAAATAACGCAACGGCTTTTTCGAAGGATTGACAGTGTTTATCATATGCTTGAATGAGTCGTGGGTCAACCGGTGCTCCGTAGAGAAAAAACATCGAGGCACGGAAGTAGTTAGATGCCCTTAAAAAGGCTTGTTTTGCACTCACTGGGCAGCCGGCGGCAAGGGAGGCTTCGCCAAGAGCGTAAATCCTTTCGGCTGTTTCTGTCCACTCCTGGTACCAGCTGTCAAAATCTTTGGGTTTAATGCGCAGGGCAGTCGTCAGGCATTCTCCAATGTCCGCCCCTTGATAATAAGTGTATGAGAGGGCGCGCAGAAGTTGGCTATCGAACTCCGGTGCATCAAAATAAATCTGCATGCTCACTCCTATCTAACCCGGAAACAGTAGTTTCCAAGTTTAAAGTTAATCGCACAGTATCCCCTAAAATTTTTACACCATTCAACTTCAGTTTGATAGCTTCGGAAAGAGTCGAAATTTTATCGATCTTCACCAAGGGGATTCCCTGGTTTCCCAAAAGGCAGGCCCCAACATCCAGGTGAAAAGCATGCAACAGCTTTGACCGGAAAAAGCTACCGAATATCGTGCTTCCCCCTTCGACTAACGCTTGCAAAACGCCTCTTTTGCCTAGATGTTTTAACAGTTCCTCCAAATCGATACCGACTCCATCTTTCGATTTTGCCACGACGAGCACTTCGACACCAAACTGTCTCCATCTCTCTTTTACCTGTTGTGGACATTCTTGTGTAGTCACTAATAGCGTTGGCGTTGTTTTTGTGTCAAAAAGAGGCCCTTCCGGCGGAACAATTCCGGTGCTGTCGAGTACGACGCGCAGCGGCGGGTTGATAGGGGTCTGAAGAACATCTCGGACTGTCAGTTGCGGATGGTCTGCGCGTGCTGTTCCGGATCCAATGATAATAGCCTGCGATTCGGCCCGCAGAATGTGCGTTTCGCGACGGGCTTCGGGCGAGGAGATCCATTGTGAGGTGCCATCTGCGGCCGCAAGCCTTCCATCGAGGCTGACTGCAGCCTTGCCGACACAATAGGGCCGGCCGGTTTTTCTGTGATGCAGATAGGGTCTGAGAGATTCGGCGATTTGGTGGGCGGCGACGCCTGTGATCACCTCAATACCAGCTTTGCGCAACTGTTTGATCCCTTGACCGCAGACGTTTGGGTCTGGATCTTCTAGACCGATGAAGATGCGGGCAACCTGTGCTTTGATCAGGGCTTCGGAGCAAGGGGGAGTGCGTCCAAAGTGTGCACAGGGTTCCAAGGTAACGTAGACGGTTGCCCCCTTGGCCTTACCCTGTGCCTGATCTAGAGCTTTAATTTCCGCATGGGAGCCTCCTGGAGGCTGTGTGTAGCCCTCTCCGACGACTTCTCCATTGTTTGTGATGACACATCCCACCCAGGGGTTCGGCGGGGCTGTGATTCGTGCTTTCATGCTCAATGCGATGGCTTGTTGCATTAGGAGTTCATGCATCATTACTCATCATCTTCTTTTTCATATAATTTTTGAATGATATCAGGATCTGCCAGCGTGCTGATGTCACCCAAGTTTTCAATATCTCTGGCGGCAATTTTTCGCAGGAGACGCCGCATAATCTTGCCTGATCGTGTTTTTGGAAGGGTTGGCGTGAAATAGATTTTATCCGGGGTGGCGATAGGGCCAATGACGAGGCGAACGTGCTCGATAAGATCTTTCTTTAATGCTGCGTTCGCTTCTGTGCCTGTAATCACTGTGATGTAGGCCGCTAATCCTTGTCCTTTGATACTGTGTGGAATAGGGATCACTGCAGCTTCGGCGACGCAAGGATGGCTGACAAGGGCGCTTTCGACTTCGGCAGTGCTCAGCCGATGTCCGCTGACATTCACGACATCGTCGATGCGACCTAAAAGCCAGTAGTCGCCATCATTATCAATACGGCAGCCATCACCGGTGAAATACATGTTGTCGAATTTTGAAAAATAGATGTCGATGAATCGTTCGTGATCTCTCCACATGGTGCGCATGATTCCTGGCCATGGCTTACTGATGCATAGCGATCCTCCTTCGTTGGGAAGGCATTCGGTATCGTCGTCGTGTAAGACGCTAGGCGCAACACCAAAAAACGGACGCGTAGCGCTACCGGGTTTTAAGGGGTGGCTTCCCGGAAGGGGGGCGATCATGATTCCACCCGTTTCCGTCTGCCACCAGGTATCCACAATCGGGCAGTTGCCTTTTCCTATTTCATGATGATACCACATCCACACATCTGGATTAATCGGCTCACCGACCGTGCCCAAAATTCGCAAAGAACTGAAATCGTGTGGTGTCGTCCAGTGAGTTCCTTCTGAAATCAGAGTGCGGATTGCTGTAGGTGCCGTGTAGAAGATGGTGACACGAAATTTCTCAACGATCTCCCAGAAACGTGCCGGGGTGGGATATGTTGGTGTTCCCTCGAAAAGGAGTGTTGTCGCTCCGTTGGCCAGCGGACCATAAATTCCATAGCTGTGCCCTGTAATCCACCCCACATCTGCCGTACACCAGTAGATGTCTGAATCTTTAATGTCAAAAACATACTTATGGGAAAGAGAAACGTGCAGAAGATAGCCGGCTTGACTGTGCACAACGCCTTTAGGTTGTCCTGTCGAGCCTGAAGTGTACAAAATAAAGAGGGGGTCTTCGGCATTGAGGATCGTGGGGGGACAATCGCGACTAGCGGTCTTCATGATGTCGCCGTACCAGAGATCACGGCCATGCTGCATGGAACAAGAAGCTTCTGTGTGCTTGACGACGACAACATGTTGAATGGAGGGGCACGATTCTAGGGCGCTATCCGCAATTTCCTTGAGGGGAATCAGCTTTCCGCCGCGAAGGGAGGCGCTGGCAGTAATTAAAACTTTGCAGTCGGCATCCTGGATGCGATGCGACAGGGCCTCTGCGCTAAAGCCTCCGAAGACCACAGAGTGGATAGCGCCGATGCGTGCACAGGCAAGCATGGCAATGGCAGCTTCAGGGATTGTTGGCATATAGAGGCAGACGCGATCGCCTTTGGTGACGTCAAGAGATTTAAGAACGTTCGCAAAACGACACACCAACTCATGCAGCTCGGCATATGAGAGTGCACGCGAGTCAGCGTCGTTGTCGCCCTGCCACAAAATAGCGGTTTTTGTCCCTTGTGTTTTCAGATGCCTGTCTAGGCAGTTTGCACTGATGTTGAGTTGTCCATCTTCAAACCACGTATGGTGGATTTTTCTTGCGGGGGTATTCCACTCATAGCGGCAGGAAACTGTAGGAAATCGGATCCAATCGAGCGTGGCGGCCTGTTCCATCCAGAAAGCGTCGCTGTCACTGATAGACCGGTTGTATAGTTTTTCATATTCGGAAAGCGATTTGACGTGGGCATTCTCACTGACTGCTTTTGGCGGGAGGAATTTGCGCTCTTCGAACATGAGATGATCGACAGATTTGTGTGGTACGTACTGTTGCATGATCGGAACCTTTTTCAAGTCAAAAGAGCTCTTATCGCCTCCCTGACTATAAAAAAGCAAGCTCGTTTTTTTGTCTTAATCACATGAACGGTCATGATCACCTGCATAGGGGATAATTCGTGGTCTAAAAATAAAATAACAAGATGGGCAGGATGGGAAGGATAAGCAGGATACCTTCGGTTGACCAGTTGAACTTTGCCTTCGAAAATAAAATATAAGGCGAAGGAGTATCGTTTTCGGCAAGCCGAAGACGATACTACTTCTCCAATTATTTCACTTTCTGAGGTAAAGACAACTCGCCAGCCGAAGGTATCCTGCTTATCCTTCCCATCCTGCCCATCTTGTTATTTTATTTTTAGATCGAAGATCCTGCTCGTACAGGTGATCATCGCCCTGTTTTTCATACTAATATGGGTGTATCGCCTTTTTTTATAATTAAGTGTTTTTTTGTAAACTTTCTTTATTATATTTGTATTGTATTATATAAAATGTATAATAATATTTGATTAGATTGTTTGTTTTATAACTGTTGTATCGAAATAAAGTGATTTAGGGGGGTGTATGGATTCTCGTTTAAATAATCCACCAAGCGAGCTTGAGATTGAAAATATAAAAAATATAATTAATAAATCAGAAGTAAACAATGGTAATATAACTATTAATAGTCTTAATGAGTATTGTTCTGGTTTAATATCAAGGATTTGTAACTCTAGTACTACGGAAGATAGCACATCAGTGTCACTTGATCAACATGATATCAGGCAACTTTTAGCTTCACCCGAGCTGAATTTTTCACCTGGGGAACGGGCTGCAATCTTAAAAAGATTCACACCTATAGTTGGTAAAGTAATTGATGCGAGTCAATCGGTATTACATCAGCAGGGTGATAAGGCTGGTGCGCTGCCCATCCCAGCACAACGGCTATCTCGTTGGGAACAGCTGGCTGATAAGTTTGTTTTACCCATGCAAATTGTAAAACAAATAAAAGATGGTTTAATGTCAAATAAAATAATATTAAGCGATCAGGATGCTGATGCATTGGCACTGGGTATCTGTAGAATTGTCAATGATAGAATTATCAAAGGGCCAGCAGACAAAATAAACTTGCGAGAAC
>JBAWVE010000126.1:0-6817 GCA_037147435.1 Parachlamydiaceae bacterium | reverse complement strand
CTTGTCAGCGCTATGGCTCATTAGCCTACGCATTACATCTTCAAGGTAGTCTCTTTGGTTGACACCAAGAGCCCTGCAGGTTTGAATCAATGAATAGATTATTGCAGACGCCTCTCCACCATCTTCACTTCCCACAAACAACCAATTTTTACGGCCAATTGCAAGAGGACGGACAGCGCGCTCTGCTACATTATTGTCTAAACGTGCAAAGGGATGGGAAATATAGTTTTTCATATAAGGTATCAACCCGCAAAAATAGCCTAAAGCTTCTTTTAGCTTAGATTTTGGCAGAATTTTTCCATCAATAAGTTTTTCCTTAATGGCTTTGATCAGTTCATCAATAATCGGTTCTTCTTTTTCCTTGCGAATTCTCAAGCGTTCTTCAGGGCTTCGTGCCCATGCTACCCTGTCAAACATGAAGAGACAGCGAATCTTTCTTAATACCCATTCACGAAATTTGGGATCTCCTGCTTCCGCTTCGAAGAATTTTCTCCGAATATGACTCCAACATGGACACCAGATGAATTGTTTTGCATTCGCCAGTGCTTCATAGGCCCCATATTTATCAGAATGCAACACTCCATTGTAGCCCTGCAGAATCTTGGTCACATTGCAATGTTTTCGATTCTCATAAAAATCGTAGATTCGATATGAGGGATTCTGGGCAAGCCCCCCGGCTAATACCCACATAAAAGCTGTTTGAGTTTTCCCCTTGCCTGGAGCTAACATCTTTATAGGTGTCTCATCAATAAAGATGTTTCCACTTTCCAGTATCCTTTCAACCATAGCTCCATATAAAGGTTTCAGAGCCATTCCAACCCGGACAACCCATTGGCAAAAAATTTGTCTACTTATAAGGATTCCTTCTCGTGAAAGGATTTCACATTGTCTATAGAGAGGTAAATGGTCGCCAAATTTCTTAACTAAGATATCAGCCAAAAGGCTTTCATCTGCTAGGCAGCGCTGCAGAAGTGATTCGGGTAAAGGAGCCGTCATAATCCCTGCATCTGGATTTTTAGGTACGGCATACTTGGGGCGGATAATTTCTTTGATGAAGTAACTGCCTGGTTTGTGAGCGAGTTTGCGAGTGGTTTCTTCGCCAATTTTAACCAACGATTCACCAGTTTGTTCGCATCGTTTTTTCTCTTCAGGAATGTCGATAATGCGTGTTTCTACGGGTAAATTATCCGGTAAGGTGATTGCATCCTTACCGTTGCGGTTTGGTTTTTTACGCTGATGGGGACGGATAGTTTTAGTTTCTGATTTATCTTCCGTAGCAAGCTGCTCCATCCCCGGGAGGTTCGGCTGTTCTTCATTTATGGTTTTTTCGGATTTCTGTCCAAAGACTTGACGGCGCAACCAATCGAACTGCTCTTTAACAACCCTAAGTTGTTCCTTCAGTAATTCAACTTCATCTCTCAGTTGAGAGTTTTCAGTCTGGTATTGTTCTAGTGTGATTGTCAGCGTTGTCATATGCCCTGAATTGTACCATAGAGGCACTTAAACTTGAACATAAATCTGCAAAAAAACACAAAAAAACAAGCCCAAAAAAGCGCATTAATTTATATGAAAACGTCGCTGCAACCGTTGCGGAGTTATCCCTTCCAATATCATCAAAAATTCCCTTCGCTCTAATATTATTTTCTCTGTACTGTCTCTGGAAAAGGATCCTTTCTCAAGACGCTTGTACCAAATAGCCAACCCGTCTCCATCCCAGTAAAGTACTTTCATGCGGTCGCGACGTTTGTTTAGAAAAATGAAATAACCACCGCCCGTCACCTCCTGCTGAAAATAGCCTTCCACAATTACGCATAAACCCTCAAATCCCTTACGCAAATCAACAGGATCTCGATGTAGAAAAAAACGGGAACTACCCGTAAGAGCTAACATCAGATCTTTTGCAAAGTTTTAAGACAGCTCATCAGAGATTCAGGGTGGAATCCTTTTGAAAGATGGACACTGACACCTCTGTATTCAATCGAAATTCCAGAGACCGATGGGCTATTGTCGACAAGCTCTACGAACTTATCAGGGCTTGCTATAATAGTTTTTAGAGAGGGCGTTAATTTGGTCCTCCAATAGTAGAACGTATGTATAGCCAATCCCTGTTCTTGACACCATTTTACCGACGACAGCCCGCTTAACTTCCATTGCTCGAGTCTGTGCATCCAATCCGTTTTAAGGGTATTACTTGCTGCTGACATGATTTCCTCCTTTGGTTTGGAGGGTGACCATATCAGGTTTGACGGTCGCCGCAAAGATGGCTACATTTGACGCTTACATAGCTTCAGCAAGTGTACGCTCCGAAGATCGGACTTGAGGAAAGTGGATGCCTAATAGTGCATTGCGCTCTTGCTCGGCTAGCCATTGCTTAGCTAGTTTTTCATCAGGAAAGGTTTTGATTTGATCAGGATAACCTTTCTTGCGAAAACGAACTCTGAATGAGAGAACTTTTTTCGAATTGATGCGTACATCAATTCCGCGAGGGAGACGTTTTTTGATTGCTTCAAGTTGCTTCATGGTAATGACCCTGTGTTTGAGATAATAAACTGGGTCAACTACTGAAACTGTAAGGAGACTTGATGCTGTTTGCTGTGGCTTGCTGTGATCATTTGGTCCACCAGTGGTCCACAGCAGTGGAATCGCCGTTTTAACCAAATCTGTTAGGTCACAACAATCAGGCTCTAGCATATCTCCTGATGGGAATTTAAAAAGTGGGGCAAGCTGGACTTGAACCAGCGACCAGCGGGTTATGAGTCCGATTACCCGTGTAACTCTGAACACAATAGAGTTAACCAGTATCGAGTTTTCCTCTCAAGGAAATAGACAATGTGTTCGGATAGGTGCTGAAAAATTCGGCGGAATTCCAGTCATTTGCGGAAAAATTGCGGAAATTTTAAGCGCGATATCCTATCCACAATCTCATAGCTGTCTTTGGGGGTTTAGTACGACACACATATTTGGATAAGAACCTTCATAAGCCTGTGGCACTCTTGACAATAGCGTTAATGCAATATAAATATTGATTTTCTATGCTATATTGGCATATTATATGAATAAATCGATAGCGTATATGCTATTGTCAAGTTTGGAGGGTCTATGAGGTATTGTTCTCCTGCTGAGAAGCTTCTCATTCAAGAGATTACCCAAGCTGCAGAGAAGCTTAGTCTCGCAGTGAGAGGGCTTAATATTGGACATCTCATCAAGGTTATTCGCCAGCAATTGGGGATGTCACAAAAAGCATTGGCAAAGCGTGCAGGGATACCTCAATCCACTGTATCGCGTATAGAGCAAGTGCAAAGAGATGCAAGCCTGTCAACAATAAACAAAATTTTGGCAGCTCTGTCTTGCGATCTTTTGATTGCCCCCGTTCTCAGAGAACCTATTGATGTCATTCGACGCAAACAGGCAAGAAGCATAGCAAAAAAAAGAATCCATTACCTCAAGGGAACCATGAACTTGGAAGAACAACAACCCGATGAGCCTTTCATTGAAGCTCTCCTTCAGGAGGAAGAAAATCGTCTCCTACAAGGACCAGATCACAAACTGTGGGAGGAGCAATGAAAAGGCATTTCGACGTACCGCAAGGAGCTACCCCAATTACAGACTGCAGCGGCCTCATCCCTTTGTGGGTTCATACCTTGTCAGACCTCAATCGAGTTGAAGCAGAAAATATTTTAAAAGCACAAAGGAAGTACCTTAAGGGATCTTTTTCTAACTTTCATCCCGAAGAGTTAAGATCCATACATCGTGCCATGTTTGGAGATGTATGGGAATGGGCGGGGGCTTACAGGAAATCGATCACAACGATTGGAATTAAACCCAGTTTAATTCCCATGCGGTTAGCCGAATTTTGTCATGGAGTGAATGCATGGTTTGAGACGCCACCTCAACTGACTTTTGTCGAAATGGCTGCAAAAATTCATCATCAACTGGTTTTCATTCATCCATTTGAGAATGGAAACGGACGATTTTCGCGCTTGATAGCAGACCGTTTTCTTCTCGCATGGAAGTGTTCATATCCCTCGTGGCCTGAATTGAATTCTGAGGGGGTAACGCGGAGGGATTATATCAACACTCTCAAAATGGCAGATAAAGGTGAGTACATGCCTTTAGTAGGATTCATGAAACAACTGGGAGCTTCCAATCCGAAGATATCTGAGTTGGTCCGAGATAATCTCTATCGAATTGTCATGGGCATGGGAGGATCGTCAATTGTGAAGGCTATGGTAGAAAGCGGTGCAAATCCAAATGACGAGACTGGTAATGGTCATCGAGCTTTACAATTGGCTATCAAAGCTGGTCTTGATAGCATTGTTCAGATTCTTGTGGAGCTGGGTGCAGACGTCAATGCCACGGATCGAAGCGGGTTGACTCCATTTCAAGTTGCTGTGAATCAAGGTAACAAATTCCTTGTGGATTTTTTGATTTTAAACGGTGCACAACCACAAAGTCCCTAACAATTAAGGTGGTATTGCTAGATCAAATTTACCATATTGGAAAAAATTTATATGGTCGAATCACCGTATCTAACTTCTCAAGAACTATTAGATTGATGGAATTGACGGCCTATCTATTCCTCAGAACCCTTGATCTCTTTCTCTTTCAATAACATAACAAAATCAATTGATTCGTAAAAATCGTCTATTGGAATAATTGGTGTCAGGTCGGACATTCGGACATTTTTCTCGTTGCTTAACTCAGAGTTAATCCTTCAGACTTCAGCTTTTAAAAAAGTGGGGCAAGCTGGACTTGAACCAGCGACCAGCGGGTTATGAGGGCGGTGGTCTACCCTAAAACCCAATACCATCCAACCGCTATGAGTATGATGGTAAAGGATTTTGATCAAAAAGCTACTGGTTTCTGTCGGTCTTTGACGATTGATTAGGCAAGTCACTGCACCGCTGTTGCACCGTTGCCTTGAAAAAATGGTCTCGTCATTTTATAGCTAGGACTTCAATGAGACGATCAATATGTTTGGAAGGTATTATTCCATTGCTTTCACTTATTGAAGACGAGGAATGCTCTCTTATGATCATATATTTTTTACATTTTTTTGTTGTTGATGGCAACGAAGATCCCCGAATAATCTACACATAGTTGATCGTGTTCGAAAATCTTTGCACCCAACTGGAGACGTGCCTTACCTTTCTTACGAAGAATTATTAGGAAGCGTTCCCAAGGGCTAACATCGGGGTGAAGACATTCAGCCTTAAAATTTGAGGTAACAGGGGCAAGATACTTTATTTCACTGCTTGCAATGACAATTTGGATAGGGTCTTTGAACAATTCAACCATATTGACGTGTAGTAAACTCCAGCAGGCCAAAGTGGTAACTGCATGAAGACTTCCTCCAAACACTGTTTGTTTGTGATTGATATTGTTCAAAAAGGGAGCCTCTAGAACAACTCTTTCTGAAGAGGCCGCATCGACTCTGATACCCATTGCAGAAGAAATAGGGATGTGTTCAAGTAGGTATTTTTCAAGATCCATTCTATTCATTTTTTTGGTCCAATGTAAGGATCGTCCCGGTTCCAATTTGATAAAAATTGTCTTTGAAGGCCTGTCGAAATTTCTCAATTGCTATGTCTCCAGAGCAGTGACAGGGGGCCGCTATTTCGACTTGAAGATCTTTAAACCGTTTGATGATTTGATCAATATCGCTTTGCTTTGAACGGAAAAGATGAAAACCACCTAAGACCAAGTGAATTGGCTGTTTTAAACGCTTCTGGGCGGTTTCCAAAAGATTGATAATTTCTGGATGGGCACAACCGGTTATGATGACTAAACCTTTTTGAATTTGTAGGATGAGCGATTGTTCATAAAGGCGAAATCCTCCTTTTAGAGCCAGCGAATAAACCCCTGAATGTATTTCTGTAAAATCTTCAACAATTTTGGTTTGAATATAGGATGGAATTTTTTTTGAAGGAAATTTTTGGGGAAGGAAAAGTCGGCTCCCTTCGGTTAGTTTTCCAACAATTTCTTCAAATTCTGCCGTATGGTCGGAATGTTTATGAGAGAAAACAACATCTGTGATGTCTTTACATAGAAGATTAAGTTTCTGAAGATTAGAAAAGAATGCCTTTGGGTCTGCTCCCGTATCAAAAAGAATTTTGCGAGGACCTAAGTCGATCAGACAAGAGAATCCCCAGCTCTCTTGAAAGCCATTATTTGCCTTACAATTATCGTAGATCACTTTGATTGAAATTTTCTTCATATCTTGGCCTTTTTAATCAGTAGAACTGCTCGTTTATAGGGTGCCACGGTATTGACCTGGATCCATTTGCTTAAAGGCCATGGTTTTCCTGATCGGAGTGTGCACCAGGCCCAAACGCCGAGTCGATCTAGATTTTCGGTTTTACACTCTGTTTGGATAATTTCTAGAATACGGCAAACGACTTCCTCGAATACTCTTAGTTGCTGCTCTGCGGAATCATAAGAGTATTTCTCATAAAAATATTTTGCAATGGCCGTATAGTTCCAATTTGTAAACCCGTCTCCTGGCATTTCGGAGGCCTCTTCTCTGATTCCTGCTTCATACCATCGAATGAGGCATTTTCCCCAACCAATTTGGTAGGCAATGATATCCGCAATGCTTACCTTGCCACCAGTTCCATCAATTTGTTTTAAAGTTCGGGCTGAAGGAGAAATAGAGCTCACTATTTTTATCAGTCGATCTCTTTCGCGTCGAATATCATGAGTTAGAGTTGTTTCCACTTCAGGGATTTCATTGTGATCTATTTCCAAACACCTACTCCTTCATCAGCGGTTCCCGCTGAGCACTTTTCTCGAGTAAATTAAATCTTTATTTCGTAAA
>JBAWVE010000125.1:0-6958 GCA_037147435.1 Parachlamydiaceae bacterium | reverse complement strand
GTCGTTATACCATTATGCAAGGGTCCAGCGTTACAGGCACATATGGCTCTTTATCGTCTTCCGGAATGCTCAATCTCATACGTCCTGGACTTTTCTATGATCCCCAGCATGTCTATCTCATTTTTACTACAAACACTTCAAGTGTGGCCCAGACTTGTCAGCAGCAGATTATTGCACGACAGATCGACGGTATTACTAACGCCAATTCTCAACAAAGCACTATCCTGAATCAACTGATTATTCTGTCGAATCCAGACATCCGAAGAGCCCTGGATACAATGGCAGGAGAACAACATTCCGACGACCTGCTGACCACAGGGATTATCAATCGTCAATTCATCAGACGCCTGTACGACCCCTTGCGCCCCACCGTCACAAAAAACTGCGAGACTCCCCGCTGCTGGGGTCTGTTTCAAAACTTAAGCCAATTTAAGGACACGACTTTCTGGGGGGAATTTGGCGGCGGTCAAACACACCTGTACGGCAAGGGAGGTACTTACGGCCTTAATATGCGCGGATGCGAACTCACTTTGGGTTTCCAAAAGTCTTTCCCTTACAATTTAATTTTCGGGCTTGCAGGTTCCCATGAATTTGATAGCTTACAGTATGCTGGTCACGGATCAGGAAAAAGCAGCACCGGCTTCCTTGGTGCCTATGGCTTATATCGGCCAAACTTTTGGTATGTCCTTGCCAACTTCGCCTATGGAAATAGCACTAACACTTTAAAACGGACAATTATTGTAGGCTCCTCACAATACAAAACAAGCTCTCACCCTACTGTGAATCAGTTCAGCTTTTATAGCGAACTGGGATACGACCTGCAATCCAAATACATTTTAACCCAGCTGTTTGCGGGGATCGAATCAGGGTCATACTCTCGTGGACGTGCTTCAGAGCACAGCTCAAGCGGATTTCAATTAATTATCGACTCCAGATACTACACCAACGTCTTCAGCCGCTTCGGTGTCCATATTTCGACGTATAGACTCCCCTGCAACACCTTCGCCAGCCTAGACCTATCCTGGCTAAAGAAATTAGTAAACACGCAAAACAACATTCGCGCGCGTTTCGCCGATTTTGGCAACCCTTTTACGATCAATGGAACGAAACTAGACAACAACACCTTCGAAGCAGCATTCACCATATCTTCCCGATTCTTCCGGGATTTGAGAGTCTATGCCGAAACCACTGGAGAAATCGGCTCAAACTTCTATTCCTATAACGTTCAGGGCGGCCTTGAATTCGTATGGTAGGATTTTATGAGTTCGCTATCTACTAATTCGTCCATAGTATCCACTCAGTGGGTCTTTGGCAGGGATTCTCCAAAGGAGTTAGTTTGTGGCGCTACACAGGATCCCCTTTCTATAATTCCCTCAACAAAAATCTTCTGCCCGCTTCTGCCCACCCAGGACAATTCCCTAAAAACCATCACGGCAACTCATATACAGGCGTTTCGACCCGTAAACCCAGAAACAGTAGTTAAAGATACTAATGAGGTATGCGATGATGGTTCGGAAGATGATGTCAATGTATCGTCTTCAAATGCCTTTTTTGGTGAAATGCAGCTGGACGATGCATTAATACCTATAGATGTGCACAACCTATTCCGTGCCTCTATGCTAGAAAATTGTATTGCTTGGCTGTACGGTTGCAAAAATCGGATCAACTCGACACCTCCGACTCATATGACCTGAGCGCTATCACAGGATTGATGGAGCTGGAGGACAGCGTAACTTTCCATCGTGCATTATGTGATATAATGCTAGTAAGTCTCGATATGGCCGGTTCCCTAGCCCCATACCTAAATTCAGAGAACAAGACATTTTTTATTAATCAGTTAGCCGCCACATTGAAAATCCTCTACTACGTTGACCATTCGGCCGTTGACTTAACCTCAGGACATCAAAAAAAAGAGGTTCGAGACCTATTTCTACAGTCGAGGCACTCAAGCGAGGACGTCCAGCATACAGCCCGCTTTATCGCATCAGTAGTAGAAGACTTATTGTATCAAGTCACTGCTAATGACTGGGGACTGATCAAGACATGGCTTGTTTGCTGCCTGGTATCAGTCGACCCTGGACAAGCGATAGCGATTGTTGATTCAATGGGCTCTCTCCCTTATAAAAATGAAGCAATTCGCGCGATTATAGACCATTTAAGGCGTCAAGCAAAAGCTGAAAATAACCCTGCTCATCTAGACACAGCGGAATCCCTAATTTCAAAACTTTCGATAGAATGGCAATCATATGAACTATTCAATATTGGCATGGCCTACGTATTTCTAGGATGCTTCCAAAAAGTTCCGAATATATTTCCGCAACTCAAAAGCTGCGAAGAACGAAAGAGTCTTCGTCTCTTTTCTCTCTTTTGCAGAAAAACACCAGACTTCAAAACTCTCTTACCTAAATTCCTATAGAATTTAACGTAAAATCCTATAGGATTTGACGGGAACGCCTTTTCCCTGTATAAACAAGATAAACCTTAGTTGAATAACTAACAAGAGAGTCCGCTTGCCAATGACCCGTGACCGACAAACAATGCTAAATATGACTTCTGCCAAAATATTTGAACATATTGGCGACTACCTTCTCCTGATTACACGCGTTCTCTGGGTGACGATTCGCCGCCCCCCCCAATTCAGCCTCATCCGCGACCAAATGTACGACGTTGGTGTCATGTCCCTTCCCGTCGTCGCGATCACTGGATTCTCCACAGGAATGGTGCTGGCGGCCCAAGCTTTCTTCCAGCTGTCCGACAAGGGTCTTGCCAGCGCTACAGGATTAATGGTCGCTAAAGCTATGATTGTAGAACTCGGCCCGGTACTCACCGCATTTATGGTCACCGGCCGCGTCGGCGCCGCCATGTGCGCCGAATTGGGCACAATGAAGGTCACTGAACAAGTCGACGCCTTACGTTCCATGGCCGTCGATCCCCTCCGCTACCTAATCGCTCCCCGCTTCATTGCCGGTACACTCATGCTCCCTATCCTCACAATCTTCAGCTCAATCATGGGAATCATTGGCGGTTACGTCATCGCCGTCGATTACTATGGGATGGCATCAACAACATTCCTTGATCCCCTCCCTATCCATATCACGACGTTCGATCTCTTAAGCGGCATCGTCAAAGCTTTCGTCTTCGGTGTCATCATCGTCACAATTTCATGCTATCGCGGCCTGCGCACAAGCGGCGGTGCAGCAGGCGTCGGCCGTGCCACAACCAACAGCGTGGTGATCTGCTACTCCGTCATATTGATTGGCAACTTCCTGCTCACCCTGGGCCTTAACAGCTCATACGATTATATTAATGAATTACTGACTAGGTGGCTATGAGTACTGATCCCTCAACAAAACAGGTCGCCATCTCGGTAAAAGACGTCTGGAAGAGCTATGATCACAATGAGGTGCTCAAAGGACTGAACCTCGATATCTACAGCGGGGAAACTGTCGTTATTCTAGGACGCTCCGGAGTCGGAAAAAGCGTTTTATTGCGCCAAATCATCGGCATTGAAACACCTGATAAGGGAACAATCGAAATTAACGGTGCTGTTATCTCCGACCTAAGCCAAAGTAAACGGCTTAGGGCCGCACGGAATATGGGAATGTTATTCCAAGGAGCAGCGTTATTTGACTCGATGAATGTTGGAGAAAACACAGCTTTTTACCTACGTCAACACGAAACACAAATGAAAGAAAAAGAGATCATCGAGCGTGTGGATGAAGCTCTTCATATGGTTGGAATGGAAGGTACTCAAAAGAAAATGCCTTCAGACTTGTCTGGAGGGATGAGAAAACGTGCGGCGCTGGCCCGTCTTATCGTATATCGTCCGCAAATTGTGCTATATGATGAACCAACGACTGGACTCGATCCGATCACTGCGATGCAGATCAACGAGCTCATCAACGAAACAAAACGGAAGCTGCAAGCCACCAGCATTGTTGTCACCCATGATATCCGTTCAGCCTTCGAGGTAGGCGACCGTCTTGCCTTCCATTATGATGGAAAAATTGTTGTCATTGCACAGAAAAAAGACTTCCTTAAAAACGATAATCCTAAAGTGCAGGCATTCTTTGCTAATGCTATCTTAACTCCCGAAAAGCTAGAACATTACCAGGAGACCATTCAATAATGGCTGACCAATTCAAAAATTTAATGATCGGACTATTTGTTACCGCGGCAGCAGCCATCGTTATCTTCATTTTGATGTTTTTGCATCCGCATATTGGAGATAACGGAAAAACCATCCACGTCTATTTTGTCGATGTCGATAAAATTACCATCGGCACACGCGTCACTTACGCAGGCAAACCCATCGGTGAAGTGATCTCCATCGACGAAATCAAAGATGCACGTAAAGGCAAAACGGATTCCGACAGGCAGTTATACATGTACGACTTGACGCTGCTGGTAGACTCTGGGACACATATCTATAATACCGACGAGGTCATGTCGCGCACCTCCGGTCTGCTAGGAGAAAAAAGCGTCGAAATCTCCCCTTTCGCAGCCAAACCAGGTGAAGAACTTGTGCTGATGGATGACAAAATCATCTACGCGCAGGACAGCGGATCCGTTGAAGAAACTTTCAAAGAATTCAAAGCCGTCGCCGAAAAAGCCAAGATTGCTTTAAGTTCCATCACAGATATTTTAGAGAACGTTAAATCAAATAAACTCGTCGACAAAATCACGCACACGGTCGAGAACGTAGATTCCATTACCACCGCATTAAACAAGCCAGACCAGTGGAATGATATCATTACGAATCTGGACCATCTATCAGCAAACACAGACAAACTAATTTCCAGCGCCCAAAAGACTTGGGGAACGGTCGACGAAGCCGTTGTTCATGCCAGAGATATGATGAAAAATGGCGCCGACATCACCCACAATATCGCCCAGGGAGAAGGCACCCTTGGAAAACTCATCAATAGCGAAGATATGTACTTGCGCACGAATTCAATCTTGAGCAAAGTCGAAACCATCATGGATGACATTAACCACTATGGGCTGCTCTTCCAGTCGGACAAAGGATGGCAGCGGCTGCGGGCCCGCCGCCTGAATCTTCTGCAAAAATTGAGCTCCCCTCAAGAATTCCGCAACTACTTTAATGATGAAATCAACCAAATCTCCACATCCCTCTCACGTGTCTATATGGTCATGGATGCGGTGGAAAGCAACCCCTGCTGCAATGACATCATGATGGATCGTGAATTTACGAAAGTCTTTGCCGAATTAATGAGAAGAGTATCAATGTTAGAGGAAGAAGTACGTATGTACAACTCCCAGGCTATGGAATCCCAAGTGCATCAAACAGAACTCGGTGATGCACCTTATTGCTACTGAAAAATAGAAAAAAATAAACCTCCAGGAGTATGATCATGGAACATATGCCCTATTCCCAAATCCAGAAAGGAACATTCCTGATCGCCGCACCGGATAACGAAATGGGACTGTTCTTCCGCAGCGTCATCCTCGTCTGTGAGCACAGCGGTAACGGCTCTTTCGGGCTTGTCCTTAACAAAAACCTAGACCTGGAACTTCCTGAACACATCATCAACATCGATAACCTCGCAAACACTCGCGTAGGCATCCGCGCCAGCGGCCCCGTACAAACAAATCAAATGATGCTGCTGCATACCTCAGATCGACTCCCAGAACAAACCCTGCAAATTTGCGACAACGTCTTTCTCGGTGGTGATTTACAGTTTCTTCAAGAGGTCATCACCGATGAAAATGGACCGGACATCTTTTTATGCTTCGGCTATGCCGGGTGGGGCTCCGGCCAGCTCGAACGGGAATTCCTCGATGGCAACTGGTACATTCACCCTGCCTCGGCCCAGCAAATTTTTCATACCCCACCAGAAAAACTGTGGCCCACACTCCTACGCGAAATGGGCGGTAAATACGCCTGCCTATCAATGATCCCCGAAGACCTATCTGTCAACTAACCATTGGTGTGAGTGGAATCACCACTCATTCCGCTGAAAATCCCCCAATGATTCGACACAAATACAGTAACTACAGACGCCAAAACCGCCGCAGCCACTACTGCCACTTTACCAGCAGGTCCCCAAATGCCATTTTCTTGTACTGTACCAACCTGCTGCTCCGCTACTTTTTGCGCGGGAGTTGCTTCCTCGTTGACAGGCTCTTCAGACTGCACATCTGAGGATATTGCGGCAGCAGAAGAATTCTGCTGCGTATCAGAAAGGCACACTCCACCAGTAAACGCACCGGTATTCAACGGCATGGCCGGCTCTTCTTCTACGTCTGTCTCCCCATCTGATGAAGCAGCCCCAGAATTAACATCTATAGCAGAAACAAAGGAGGTGTCCGCTAGTGCATCACACTCTTTTTTTTCTTCCTCTGCTGGTGGAAAAATTCCCATGAGGGTTCCTGAAGGACTGGATACCACTATAGATGGCCTTTGTGGATTTACAACAAGCTCTTCAACAGGTTTTGCAACTACATCTGGAGTCGCTGTTCTGAACTCTTTCGGCGGAAGTGTTACTTGAGTTGGTTGTAGAACAGCTCCAGAGCATTGAAGTTCACTAGGGCTAACCCGCTTAAATAAAGTTTCTCCAATGTTTTTAAGAGGACTTTGGGAATGTTCAGGTACATCGAATTGAACCGAATTTCCCGATAGTGTTGCCAATGAAAGCTGTGGTGATGATGAAAGCTGTGGTGATGATGAAAGCTGTGGTGATGATGAAAGCTGTGGTGATGATGATCTTGCTGGTTCCATATTTTTCTCCTTGGTTTAAATTTAAGTTTGATTGATGCACTAACACTAACAAATCGGTAAAAAAACCTAAACAAAAAACAACCTATACATGTAAATACCCTTGTCGTTACCCACAACCATCAATTTAATTCTTTAAATGGTTTTAGTTGTGGTTTTGTGTCGACCCTCCGGGACACGCTACAGCCCAATGTCGTCAAAATAAAGAAATTTATATGG
>JBAWVE010000124.1:0-6968 GCA_037147435.1 Parachlamydiaceae bacterium | reverse complement strand
GTTGCGTTTCGTTGCTATCTGTAAGGGGTGTTGAGAGTTACGCGCTGTTCGACTTGCTGGTGAGTTACCGCTTTTGAGCCTGTTTCGGGCTATTCTGTTAGCACAATGTTAGCACGGATCACGCCTGCCCTTTAGGAAACTGAGGCCCGGGGTATTCATAAACGCGCCGGACGCGCTTACTTGGGCCAGCATGACAATCCCCTTTTTGGTGAACATACATATCCACAACAACCTTGCCATTTCTCTCCTTTACGGAATTGATAATGGCGTGCTCTTCAAGATGTTGCGAAGCCCTGTGAATCAGCTTTGTCCCGTCATTAATCAGAAACGCCAATTCATAATAACTCGCATTGCCTCCGTAATTCTCGACAATAATAACAGCCGCGTCTTTTAAACCATCATGATTAAAATCACCATAGACATACTTATCATCATAGAAGACATTTAGAAATTCCTCATCATGCTTTCCATCGACCAAAGTGGCCCTATCTTTAAATAAAGGCTGATTCATAAAATATGTCATATTGCCAAACGACTTCGCCGCTTGTTGATCATGAGCGCAACCGCCCAATGAAAGCACCGCCAAGAGAAATAAAATCAGATTTATTCGCATATAAAAATATGGTGGTGATCTTTTGTAATCCAGTGGCCGTTAATGCATGCACCCGTTGTCTTCCCGGGGCGCCTATTTTTAACCTTTTTGTCCGCCGACGATTTTCCTGCAAACTCAACCTCATTCCTTAAGATATCCTCAACGTACCGACGCGCCTTCTGTGCATTATCTGCCGTCTCACCGGCCGCTTCCAGAAAACCCTTAACATCATCCCATTTTGTCGGGTCTTTTCCTGCCTGCTCTGCCAATTGCTGGGCCGAAGCAATTCTTCCCTGCCCGAGGTTATACGCCCCTAAAACAAACTTCTTCCGTTCCGACATATCCGCAACAGGAATCGTTATCAAATCCTGAGCCAATTTGGCTGGCTTCCCAAACAAACCATTCAAATCCTTCAGATACCGCGCTGCCGCGATCGACGCATAATCGATGTCAAACCGCTGGTCATTCTCCTTAGTCACAACCAAATGATAATGTTGGGCTGTCGGCACCTTGATCTGAAATTCACCAGCCGCATCAGCAGAACCTCTCCGTCCACGTTGCTTACCAAAGCTACTCTCTTCACCATAAATAGCTTCTAATGTATTTACGGTCAACGCATCGGTCCGAGCAAAATATCGCGAAGCATTTTCAAGCGCTTCCCTTATATTCGGATGCAACTTTTCACGTTCAATCCACTCGTCGACATATGTCTTTTTCTTGGCCATATCTAAAACCCTCCTTTGATGCCCTGTGCCGAATCATCTTCCTAACAGACCCTGCGCGGTATGAAGATTATAAAACACTTCCGAGGCCGTTGATTTAACCCTGTTCAGTCGTTCCAGTTGACCAGTTAAAGAAAGCGATGCTAACTGCGCCGCTTCTTCCGGCTTCCAACGCAAAGCGCGAAGATATCGTCCGCCAGTCTTTGACATCACCAAGGCTGCCAGCAAAGCCGCACGTGAAGCCGCGACCTTGGCTTCCGGAAGATAAAACAACGTGTTCACCAAATGATTTTCAACCCTCTTGATCCCCTTTTGCAACGTGGCGGCTTGATGCACCGGCGCCGCACCTTTCAAACCGATCAAACAAAGACCAACCCCTGTATCAAATGTATCCGCAAGCGCCTGATCCCGGGTATAAGCATTCTTGCGATATCCAATCTCGGCGGCTGATATCACTTCATACGCGTGCCGCACCTGATGCATATCCTCTGCCACCGTAAAAAGCTCCCCCACATCAAACAACTGCTTGATGATCTGCATCCCGGCCTTCTGTTCATAGCGGACACCAATCGTATTCGGGGCAAATGCGGTTAATTTATCACCCAGCAAACATTCCGCTGTCGGGGCACGAACAGAAACGCGCCGGGACATTTCAACGAACGATGGATCAACACTAAACATCTTCGTTGCCGGATAAATATTCTTCTCCTCCAGAATATCCAGCAGAACATAATCTTTCCTCCTGGAAACAATCGAATGATACGCAAACTTGAAATGCGTGCGCCTTGGCAACCCGCGATCACCGCGTTTGTCCTCCGCATACCCTAAAAAAGGTGCCGTCTTCCCGATCTCCGCCAAAACCGACTCATACTCAACCCGAGGCACATCGGTAACAATATCGATATCAATAGACAACCTACGAAAATCCTTTATCAACAAGATCAAACTGGTACCGCCCTTGAACACAAAGGGCAGTTTCGACTTGGCCAACCCGCAAAGAAGCGCCATCGCGTAGATGCTCTTCTCCAAAAGAGCCGGATCCACCCTCCCCAGATCCTGCCTCTTTTGAGCGATCCATTCTTTTGTAAAACATTTATTTTCGATCATACACCACCTTGCCAATCAGTTAAATGCATATTTTAGTAATATTTGCAGTTAACTGATTACATCCTGAAGGCCTTCTTGTCCATCTTCGCATTCCTTCTCCTGCTGTGAAAAATCAACGTGCCTATATCCACACGTCCGCATTCAAGAATATTCTTTCGCACGATCTCATATTCTGATTCATCCATCAGGGGCAACTTGCGCACCTCCACTAACAGATCCACCAATATCTTCTCAATCGATGCGTAATGGTCATCTGTTGATTTAATCGAGATCGTCGGTCGAATGACAACCGTCTTCTCTTTGGCCACATGGAACCGCTCGATATCTTTGCCTCGGGGATTAACCCACACCACATAACCCTGCGATTCCAGAAAAGGCCCGACCGCGCTCATAGCATCCCAGTCAACATAAATGAATGTCACAAACTTGGAAAGCATATGATGCACATAAGTCTTAACCTGCTCCGTAGACCAGCAGGAAAAAGCCAGCAAGGGGTATTTCTTTACCAAAAGATCAACAATTTTCTTAATATGCCCCCGATCAACTTCAAACGGCTGCTCGATCACAGAATACCACCCCCGACCAGAACCATACACCACCCTCGCCTTCATAAGATCGACCATGTAGCGGGATAATGTAGGCCGTTTCAAATCAGGATACCTCGCTGCTAAAACAGCCTGAAGGTCTTCAAGACTAAAATATTTCCGCTTAGCCAGAAGACCCAGAAACTGACCACTTGATAAATACTGTTTTAAATCCAGTTTTTTCAACATACACCTCTTGTCTTTAATCCAACAATTCAAACCCCTACTCTGCACGATCCCAAAACTTTTCCTGTGACACAATATGCCTCAAATCATCATTGACACCTTCCAGAATAAACTCTTCCGGGTCAAATGCCCCGCCAGCCCACTCAAGCAAGTGTTTATGCTCCGGGTGCTTTCGGTTACGGATCGCCTCAAGGAAATGCTCATACCCGGGCACACCCCCACAGTCCTCCGGCGGGCAACTCCGCGCGCCATCAATGCATACCGGATATTTAACGCCTTCCTCCGGCGCCAACATTCTCTCCAGAACAACAGTATGCTCCCAACAGTCTCCAAAGTCGTATTCGAATGTAAAAAACCCAAGAGCATCCTGTGGGATATCGCTCAAACGCACCGCACGCTCGTCTTCCGGCTGATCGCCCTCTTCATTGTCTTCATACGGGATGCCATATTCAATTCCGTCAATACGGAACTGATGCAAATGCCCACCGCCCCACTCCATAACCAAAAGAATTGTGGTAGCAAGCCGGTGAAGCGTGATATCACTTTTAACCTGAAACAAACGCCAGACGGGCGGGCTCACATGATTCAAAGAAACCTTAAACTGATACACGGCTGTCTTTTTAGACTTGGAAGCACTTTTCGCGGACTTCTTCGGTTGTGACAAACCAAACATCCCCTGTTCAAACGCCTTGAACATCCCCATCCGCGCCTCATCGATCATGGGCAGATTCTTCACAACTTCAGTCTTGATCCCGACCGGCTCAAGAGGCGAAAATACACTCATCAAATGAGGCTGGCGAATTAAGACTTTGACCGGGGCGATCTTGTGTTTCTTAAACGCCTCGCACATCCGGTCCATAAAACTGGCGCCGTAATCGTTATCGGCAAGTTGAATGTCAAAAATAAACCCTGAAGCATTATCCGCGATCATATAACACCACGGATAATGCGGACGCTCCCCCGGATCCGCGACCGGCATATGCCCAAAAAAACAATCCGCTTCCCATATCATGGGCGTCTTTTGTACTCCTTGAAGAGCCTGGTCAAGACTTGCCTGATCCACTTTGGGCTGGATCCGGATAACCCGCTCCAACGGTTCCGGGGTAATAAACTCATCCCTCCACGTGATCTTGCCATCCTTCTGTGTCGGAATGCGCGCCACAAAAGTCCGATGATCTCTGGGCCCGAGGATCTTCGAATCCTTCATCGCCCGAAATGCCACCTCTGCCACTTGTTCAAGACAGACAGCCATAAACGCCGCGTCCTGTTCATTCATTAACCACGGATAAAAGCCAGGCTCAAACCGGCGGAACCTCGGCCACGCATGCGGCCCTGAACATTTCATGCCGGATTTCTTCACCAGATCAAGGTCTTCCGGTGAAAGATCCTTGCGCTCATCCAGAAACAGCAACAGCGAATCCTTGATATGCAATGCATCCATGTCCATGACATCAGGATTGCTCGCAATAGCCTTGCGATACGCCAGAAGCCCACGGTCACCCAGCATAGCCTCAAGGCCAAAACACGTCTTCTCCATGCCCATGACCACGCAATACGCAATCCTGTCAGAAAATGGGTCGCGTACCGCCACCGCTTCACGGTCACCCATCCACCGCCACGGCGCGAGCTTGTGAAACTCCTCCGCCGCAGTAAAAAGCCTGCGCAATGTCGCGTCTGAAAGCTGTTCTATTTTAACATTTGTTCTTTTCATTGCAAATTTCTCTCCGAAAACACTTCATAACCGACCGGCGCATTTAGGGCATCCATTTCCTTTGTTTCTACTCGATACTTGCGCTTGCCATTCATGTCCATTCTTACATATCCACCAAACTATTTTCCCCGACCCCGGAGTAACATCCTTTGGTGATAAATCCCCGTTTTTAGTCGAATGCCATTCCTTTGCGAGAACCGGATTCAGTGTCTCTAGGCAATTGTCCTTACATGCTTTCTTACCGGCGCAACATGGACATCCTACCCCGCTATTTCTGCTACTGATAATCGCCGACCATTCATGGCCTTTTTCACACTTCCACCAGACTCTTTTATGCGATGAAGGGGTAACATCGTAGGCAGTCATTGAGCCGTTCTTGATGGGGTGCCACTCTTTTACTAATACTGGATTGACGTTTGCCAAGCAATAATCCTTAGAAGCTTTCTTTCCGCTACAAAATGGGCAAGCATCCTGTCTTCGACTTCTATTGGCTACAATTGCCTCCCACTCATGTCCTTGCTCGCAAAACCACCAGACTTTCTTGTTAGAACCATGAATAATTGTGTCGGGTGTTAAATTGCCATTCTTAGTCGGATGCCACTGTTTAGTTAATTCAGGATGCGTCGTTCTCAAACAAATGTCTTTATACGCTCGCCTGCGAGAGCAAAACGGACAATTACTCCCACTCGATCTGCTATGAATTACGGCCTGCCATTCGTGTCCTTTTTGACATTGCCACCAAACCTTTTTGTCTGATCCAACCGACACTTTGTCAGGTGTCAACTCGCCATTCTTAATCGGATGCCACTCGGCTGCAAGTCGCGAATTTATTGTCTGAAAAGACCCCGAAGATAGCTTCGTTAATCTGAAGGACTCAACACGCCTACTTTTTGCACACTCCGGGCAACCGGTGCCCTTGCTTCGCCCTACAATTGCCGTCTTCCATTCATGCCCTTTGCTGCATTGCCACCAAACTTTTCTATGCGTCCCGATAATAACTTTGTCTGGGGTTAAATCTCCATTCTTAGTCGGATGCCACTCTTCAGCTAATTGCGAGTTAACAGTCGCCAAGCAATTCGATTCGCAAACAAATTTTCCACTGCAATAAGGGCAACCTTTGGCTCCTGTCTGCCCACTGATTGCCGCTTCCCATTCGTGTCCTTTTGAGCATTGCCACCAAACTTTCTTACTTGATCCCCGAGTAAAATTATCAGGCGTTAAAGCCCCATTCTTTGTCGGATGCCATTTTTGAACAACTAATGGACTTGTTTCAGCCAGACTTTTTCCCGGCAGAGGATTGGCATCTGCTTTTAATTTCTTGAATTCATCTTCATTCGCAAGTTTACCCGATAATAAGTAAGCCTGAATTCTTCTCGATGCTTCTCCATCGACGTCCCTTTTTGATAACAACACTTTAAGCAGTTTCTTAATAATGTGAGGATTGCGATCATCTCTCCCGTAAACATACCGTATATCACTCTTTGACAGTTTCTTTAATTTCCCCTCCCTTAGGCGCAAAAGAAATATGCCCTGTTCCTGAAAAAATATTGTTTTCTTGATGTCTTTCTTTTCTTTGTCTTGATGCCAGTAAGCCCCGTCAATTTCAATCGCGAACTTAAGCTCGGGTAAATAAATGTCGCTTTCAACTCCTTGAATTTTCTCACGGTGTCGTACGTTCTTAAATATACTTTTCAACTCAGAATATACACGCAACTCCATATCTGACGTAGCCGGATTACACCGAGGGCAACCACGCCCAGAATTTCGTGAACCTAATGCTGCCTCCCACTCGTGTCCTTTTTTACATTTCCACCAGACTTTTCTCGAAGATCCGGCTATGACGTCGCTTGGATTTAGATCACCGTTCTTTGTTGGATGCCATTCTTTCACCAGTATTGGATTTGTTGCTTCTAAAGAATTGTCTTGATGCAACTTTTTACGCCCGCAATATGGACAACCACGACCCCCGATGCTTCTGTTACCTACTTTTGCTGGCCACTCGTGTCCTTTTCTACACTGCCACCAAATTGTCTTATTTGAATTTGGAGTAACCGTCCAAGGAGTCC
>JBAWVE010000123.1:0-6986 GCA_037147435.1 Parachlamydiaceae bacterium | reverse complement strand
TTTGATTACTTTGTGCTACCCATTTTCGTTCTATTTTGAACCATGCCGAAAAAAGAGCAAAAAAGAAAGGGACGTGTAAGCCCGTAGCTTTTTTTAGCCTTGTTGTGTTACCTTCATTTGAACCATGCTTAAAAAAGAATAAAAATTGGAGAGAAAGCATGAGTGTTGTCAGTCGCGATCATTCAGGAAATCAGAGAGAGAGTATTCCTGTAGATATAAGGTCTGAAGGAGGTTTCAGAGAGACAATTTTAGAGAACGAAACAGAAAGATTATTGATTTCAAGCGTTCAACATATAGCTGTTCCACTAATTCTTGGCCTGAGTATGGATTTTGTGTCGCCAAGAGAGTGGGCATTAATCTCTGGTGGCCAACCAAAACCTGCCCCCATGAATGCTGAAATAAAACTTAATATGTACAAAAGAATCCTCGGTTTTTATCGCCCAATAATTTCTGAAAGAATTAAAGATATTGTCAGGTTATCTCTCTCAAAAACCCCCTTCAACATCTCAGATATAAATTTTAAAACAGAAACCGATAGGATTGCTGATTTATTAAAGAGGTCACAATCTCCTGATTGGAGCAAAGAACATTTTGTTCAGATGATAAATGATTGTGCGATTTTGTTTAAAGAATTTGCTTCATCATCTCCAATCCGCATCAATCCGACCGCCGTTCATGAGGCCATATGCCCTATTATGTCTTCCTATCGCGATAGTGGAGAACTGATGGCGCGCACAAGACTCAATGAATTATACTAACGGTAACAATAGGCTCACACCTATGGCTACTTGCTGCCACCGCTTCGCGGTTTTTTTCTGCAAGTCAATGTAAGAAGCAGAAAAGAGTGAGGCCCAAACATCACTGGAGTTTCACCATTTAATTCTACCCTGCGTCGGCGATAGCATTAATAAAGCCTAGATTGGCTGGAACAGCCGCAAGTGGAGTTTGAAGCGAGAATATTTTTTTAGCGCATTCAACTACTAAGGCGACATATCCTCCAACACAACCTCCAACAAAACCTCCAACAAAACCTCCAGTTGGCACCCCCGCTATAAAGTTTAACACATGGCCCTTAGCCCTGGAATTATCTCCACCATCAAGGATGAATAATGCGCCACATCCCATGGCATAGCTTAGAGACACAAATTTAGCAGCTATGATTTTGTTTTTTTTTGAAAGAAGGAAAATCCCATGCGATGCAATTAGCATACTCGCCCAAAATAATTTGCCATTTAGAACTTGAGCCTCTTCATCAATAAATTGATCATCAGAATCTCTGTAAGGTCCCAGTATTGGCGCGCAAGCTACGAAGGCTATCGCCCCTGAAAAAGCGGCATTCGTAACATCAGATATCGTAATTCTATGCGACATTATAGTATTTAAATTCATAAAAATCCAATTTTAAATTATAAAGAAATAAACTTATCAAATAATATATTATAAGTAAAGTTATTTAATGAATAACAGAACTAAATAAATTTATTATTAAAAGATGTTCGATGGACGACTCCGGACTGCCGTCGTGAAGTCACAGAGAGCATACGTTCGATTGTGACAGGATCCCCCAAGACATCCAATTGCCGACGCGCCCGCGTGGCGCCTGTATAGAGGGCGGCGCGGCCGAACAACTCGGCCTCTTTGGGAAGAACAAGAAGGACGTGATTGAACTCACTCCCTTGGCTCTTATGTACCGATAGGCAATACGCTAGTTCGAAACGTGGTAGCATGAGCGCCGGGATTTTCCTAACTTCCTCTCCGGTACCTCGTGAAAAGAATACGCCATACGGCGTTGATTTGTTCCCTTCGGAAATCAGCAGACCAACCTCCCCATTGAACAATTCTAAACGGTAATCATTCTGTGTGACCATAATCGGTGTGATTTCACAGCCGGCACGCTGCATTCTGGGACGCAGGGTTTTGGAGATTACCTCATTGAGATGATCAACACCCAAAGGCCCCTTACGCATTGGAGATAGCATTTGGAAGCGGAAAGTCTGTTTCAAAAGGTGCAGTAAATCTTCGGGAACGTTTGAGAAGACAGGAAAATGGGGAAGGACACGTTTAAGCAGAATCTGCTGCAATTCTTTGTCGCTCATTTCCTCATGTGTCGAAATCAACTGGATTGCGGTTTCCTCCTGCGGGGAAGATAACAGGCGAATGACTTCGTAAGCGTTTCCTGCTTTAATATATTCTGCAAGCTCTATGATCTGTTGGGATTCGGCTCTCAAACAGGTTTTGAGTTCGACCACACAGAGCTTTGTCTCCTCATGTCCCATGAGATGCTCTGCGAGATCTGCAAACAACGATCCGGCCTCAACAGAAGGCAGCTGGTCTTTATCCCCAAGCATAATGAGGCGAGCCCCAGGCTTGATAGCAGCGAGCAGCTGTCCCATGAGATTGACATCGATCATTGAGCACTCATCAACAAGGATAATATCCGCTGCAAGAACGTGGCGGGATTTTGAAGGGAATCGATGAACCTGCAATAACTGATGCAGTGTTTTAGCTCCTGAAGCTGGTATTTCGGGGCAGTTTAACTTTCGGATACCCGCCTCTAGATTTGCAGCAGCCTTCCCTGTGGGCGCTGCAAGAGATATCCGGCAATTACGCTGTAGCTCAGGAGACATTCCCTGCCATAGGGTCTTCAGCAGCATACCGGCCGTATACGTTTTACCTGTTCCGGGACCGCCGGTGATCAATGTGATCCCCCCACGGCAAGCCTGCAGCACAGCAGATTGCTGCTCGGGAAGAAGCTTTAAAGTCTCAATGAATAAAGCTGCCTGCCCCGTGTCTACAGCAATTCGCGGTTGGTTGTGGGAAAGAAGGAAAGACAGTTGTTTAAGAAAAAATGTTTCCAGGTGCCAAAAACGCTGAAGATAATAGTGATTCCCCTCTTTTTTAATCGGCAAGTGGTGAAGACCTTCATTCACGGAGTCTTGAACTGCCGCTTCTAGGATCATTAAATGGAAAGCGGCGATATCCTCTTTTGGGAGAGCTTCAACACTGTTTTCCAATGAAAAAACATCTTCAGGCGAAGGAATGATATTTTTCCCTTCAATGATAATGCATAAATGACCTTGACGGGCGGCAATGGACAGGAAACACAGCAGGGCTGCAAGACACTCATCGGCCCCTGCGGCAAATCTGTGTGCCAACGCATGGTCGATATAATCGATGCATTTGGCGTCCAGCATGCGATTCAGAAGGGGCCATACACCTTCTTTTAAAGACGGGGTATTCAGCATAAAAGGACTCCTGTATCAGGGCCGATCCCGCGTAAAAACAGATAGTAAGTCCCTCCGAATAGTTCTTCAAAAGGACGGTCGTCAAAAAGTTTAAGGTAACGGGCCATCGCCTTGGCATAAATATCAGCCTGTAGATAATACTCATGTTGATTCATGGCAGCGTGCAGGCCCTCCACTCGGTAATGATTTTGATCATTTCCCAACCAATTACTTTTCCAATCGAGCAGGTAATATTTCCCATGATGTTCGAAGAAAAGATCGATCACCCCTTTCAGGAATCCTGGTTTCAGGGATTGTAAATGATTACCTTCCGTAAAAGATCCACAAGGGAACAGGAAAGGCATTTCCCTAAAGATGCTTTGGGACTTGATGTCTGCAAGGCAAAAAGCCGGGGAAGACCCTTGTAACGGAATGCGCAATGCATTAAATACCATCCCGGCGATCACCCCCTTCCACTCCTCGAAAGGGGAACGTTTAACAAAAGGGGCGATGACTTCGACAAAAGAACGTGCATCCGGATAGTTTTTCACGATATTAAAAGGAATGGTCTCCATAATTTTATGAAGGAGAACACCCACCTCATTGCCTGCTGGTAAGTTGTAAGGGGTTTTTTCGACAGCCTGAAAATCATGAGGAGCAGTGATCGTCAATCCTTCGTCCATTTCCACCTCTTCCCTACCTTTTGAAGACGTCAGGGATGTAAAGGATTGTATCACCTCTTCAAAAAGAGGAATTTGTACTGCTGGTGGAGGGTTCAGAGGAATATTTTTCGATTGATCAAAGGTTCTTGAGTCTGTTTTGTTGTCACCAGAGAGAGTAGACAGAGTCATTAAGGAAGAATGTTCTGAAACTAAACGTTCCAACCCCGATCTGTCACAGCTCCCCACGCGTCTGTAAATTTCCTTGTAATCAGCTTCGCCGTCAAGGCGTGCCAGCAGCAATTCTATGGGAGAGGCAGAACCCAGCTGGATCTCACGGGAAGTTTCATGAATCACCACAGGGATATACAAACGCAGCTTGGCCCGTGTGAGGGCAACATACAATTGGCGCATTTTTTCTGCATCGATTTCTTCACAGTGTTTTATGTAAAGAGGATCTTCATCACTTTCAGGAGGATATAATACCGATTCAGCGTTTTCCAGAACAGGAATCAAACGGTACTCTGACGACTTTGTGCATTTAGTCAATCCCAACGCAAAGACGACATCAAATTCCAGCCCTTTGCTCACGTATGTCGTTAGAATATTGACACCATCCTCGTAGGGATCAACATAGGTCATGATCTGTTCTTCATTTGTTTTATACAGGCGTTCCAAATCATCAAGAAAAGCGAGCAAGCCGTAAGGGGATAAGTGCCGGGAATATTCCTCTCCAATAAGTAAATCTGCCAGATCCTGCCATTCGCGATAGAACTCATGCCCGCCAGATTCCCTTAAAAGATTTTCCAACACACTGATTTGACTCATACACTGTGTACCCGTATGCCAGCAGCTTTTCATGAATTCCTGATAGAAAAGACAGAATCCTTTTTCTCTAAGGATCTGCCTCAAGCGATGACATAGCTCCAGAATTGATAACAGCCGATCCCCGTTCTCCAACAAAAGAAGCTCCTGATGGGTCATCCCGATGACTCTACCTCCCAAGGCAGTATAAAGGAGGCTTCTATTTTGGAAATGCAGGATGCCATCAAGGAGTTCCCTCATTGTATCCACAGCATGGGAGCGACTTAAATTCTTCCCTCTTTGCGGCCTGATAGGGAGATTACATTCCCTGAGATAGGTGCACAGTCGGTCCGCCTGATAGCGGTCTGCAACTAAAATCGCGCAGTGGCCCAATGGAATTCCCTGTTCTTTATTTAAGCGCACCATCTCATCAACGATCGCTGGAAAAAAGCACGACTCTTCCGCGGATTTCGTTGCTTTGCCTTCAATTTTTGCCGCCAGAAAATGAAGGCACGCCTCATTGCATTCGACATTTTTTCCAGCGATAGCTGCGCGAAAGGGTAAAGACTGTGCGTGAGAGTGGCGAGGGAGAGGGAACAGTTGATGGGCCGCATTAAATAAGGCATTAAGAGCCTCGATGAGAGGGGGCAGGGAACGGTAGTTTGTATCCAACGTTGCATGTGCCTCTGCTCCCAGCTGCTGGGCTGCCGCCAGATAGGTATAAATGTCAGCTTGTCGGAAAGCATAGATCGATTGTTTGGGATCGCCGACAAGTTGCAGAAAGCCTTTCCACTCTGGCACACAAAACAACGCAGAAAATATTTTCCACTGCAAAGGGTCCGTATCCTGAAATTCATCAACTATAGCAGCCGAAAAGCATTTCTGCACTTGTGCAGCAAATGCTGGAATGGCCACAGCACGCTTCATTTCAACAAGGAGGTCGTTGTGGCCAAAAAGCTCTTCCTGCTCACGGAATTTCTGCAAAAAAGTACGGCAGTCGCAGACAACGCGGGAAAAGATGGCGGCGGGATTACAAGCTTGCAACACGCAATCCCACAAGCGGCCTTCATCGAGGAGATGCGGGTAGCGCAGTGGCTGCGGTGCCAACGATTTCTTCTTTGCCTTTAGATTATCTGGATGAAACGCCTCACGAAAGAATAAGCCGTCTTCAATCAGGAGATCGAAATCCTGTTCATTAACGACCTCTTTTGAAAGAACCGATGCCAACCTCTTGACCTGATTCAGGAAGGAATCTTTGATGATCCCATCTCGGGAATGTAGCTTAGTATACGATTGTGCACGAATGAGCATATCTTCGATAATTTCCGAAGCGGTGATTGCAGGCGACAAATCGGCAATACCCTCTTGAAACGACGTAAATAAATCAGAAAATGAGGGGGAGGGCAAAACTTCGAGCCCTTTTGTCACTTCGACAAGCAGCTCAGACTCCAGTTTGTCCTCACGCTTTTTGAACAGTTTCATCAAAATTCTAAGCTGCTGTGTACTGTAGTACGGCATACTCAACTGGGAATGGAGAAAGTCCCTAATGCCACGCGAAAGCTTGATTTCAGACTGGGAAGTCTCCTCGCACAACTGTGCATTGAAGCTGATGCGCGCTTCCAAAGCAAAGGTCTTCAGCATCTTCCAACAAAATCCATGGATTGTATAAATCTGGGCACGATCAAAAGAAAAAAGAGCTTGCTCCATGAGGCGCTTAGCCCGATCGACCGCTTCAGACCCTCGTTCTATATGAGACAAAAGATAGTCGGGACAACCTGCCGGAGATCCTTCCCCATGTACGTTCGTTAAAATGGCTACATTTTTCTCCAGAGTGGATCGAACCCTCTGCTTTAACTCGCGCGTCGCCGCCTTGGTGAAAGTAACGACAAGGATTTTTTCGATGGTAATGGGGTCTACATCTTCACGAGCTTCGATCAATAGGCGCGCAACGATATTTTCGATAGCAAAGGTCTTGCCGGTACCGGCGGATGCCTCAAGGAGAATATTGCGATGCACTGACTGGTGCCTGTCAAGAACAGAAAACGTCATACGTTATACTTTTTTCTCTCATTCTGTAGCTCTTACCTAAGTGGAGCATGCGTACAAGCGGAATGCGGGTGTGGGAACATCACAGGAGCTAGACCTAACCAGAGACATTGTAGCATCTTTCGCACCTCAAAACAACTTTTAATACAGCTTTAGAGTAACTAATAGGCCAACAAGTAAGTTTTGGCCTTGATCACCTTTTCGGTCAAAAAAATAAAATAACAGGATGGGCAGGATGGATAGGATAAGCAGG
>JBAWVE010000122.1:0-7026 GCA_037147435.1 Parachlamydiaceae bacterium | reverse complement strand
AATCTGACAAAAAATACGCGCAAATCCCGGCGGTTGCCAATTTTTTCTCAGCCTCCAAAGCCCCAGGGTTGACCACCTTTTCGGTCAGAATTTTACGGATAGGCAGGATATAACGGCAGGATTTTTATGGGGATGAGTTTTGAGGGACGGAAATAGGGGTGTTTGTGTAGGTTATTCAAATACCCCAATTTCCATCCCTCAAAACTCATCCCCATAAAAATCCTGCCGCTACATCTTGCCTATCCTGTAAAACTCCCTCACACAACACGCCACCACTCAAATGCAGCCATTCTGCAAAATTCTGAACGAAAGTTTTCACTATAAAGGTGATCAATGTCGAGTCGCCTACCTGACCCATTATCGCGACTTTTGCTTCCAATTTTATCCCCTTTTTGCTAATACTGATATTATCCCAAATTTTTTAATGGAACCAGGCATGGACCACCACCTCAAAGAATTTTATAGACAGTCGTCCGATGGGGCGCCTCGAAGCAGTTTTCATTCTGTTATACCCTTACATAAAACACCTAATATTACTTGGGAAGAAATCAAAGCCAAAGCACCGGATCTAAGCCGGGGCTGGTTTGAATTGTCACACCTTAACGCCAATGACAGGATCGAATTTTCGCGTGATTTCTGGTTAACGAAACTCCCCTACAGCCCTCTTCTGGACGAGTCGCTCTCTCGTTTTTTTGGTTCCCTTGATGATATCGGTATTTTCGTCACACAAAAGAAATTTGAAGACCCTTATGAAACGCATCTGGTTTATAGCATTCGTGGAGACAGGGGGTTTTTCTGCGGCGGTCCACCAGCCTCTGAAAAGGCATTGGTCAAACTCCAACTTTCCTTCCCTAACTACATTCTTCCAAATGACTATCTGACATTTTTGCAAATTCACAATGGGTTTTGCAAGACAACAGACTCTACAGGAATCATCAGGGCAGAAGATGTACCGGAAATCTACCAGGCATTCCGAAAAGTCCAGACCGATCCCATTCTGACAAGCAAAGGTACCTTCATCGACCCCACGACCCTTATCCCCTTCTATGAATCTTTCGGCATGCCTTTTTACCAATGCTTTCTGGCGGATTGGTATCCAGATCAGGAAATGGGAAATGTCTACTATTCGGGAGAAACCAAAACAATTTCTGATATTTATAGCGGATCCTCTGGACCAGAAACCATGGCCTTTACGTCCTTTACCGATTGGCTGGTCTTCTACCTGGAGCGGATAGTATAACAATGTATCTTGTTGAAAACCTGTTCAAAAAACATGGTGCCAGCCTTGGGCTAGAGCTGGTCGCCGGCAAAAAAGGCATGCATCGACGGATTAAAATTCCTGAGGCTTACCGCCCTGGACTAAGCCTTTCCGGATACCTAAAAGGGCACGACGGCAAAAGGATCCTTATTTTCGGAAAGGTTGAGATCGAATATCTTCGCGATCTTGATCCTGACGTGCGCGTTGCGCGTCTTGAAGCAATCCTTAACTCTTCGACACCCACGCCTGCTGTTATTGTCGCCCGCCGCTATCGTCCGCCAACAGAGCTGATTTCTTTATGTGAAAAATTACAAATCCCCCTACTGCGTACTGGGATGACAACAATGGCCCTGTTGAGCAAACTTACCCTCCTGCTTAACGAGGATTTCTCTCCCAGCATGAATTGCCACGGAACACTTGTTGAGGTCTTTGGCGTCGGCGTCCTCATCCAGGGCGATTCCTCTGTAGGGAAAAGCGAGGCGGCCCTTGGGTTGATTGAACGGGGCCATCGGTTCGTTACAGATGATATTGTGAAAGTCAAGAGACGTGAGGGCGGATATCTCGAGGGTTTTGGCGCAGAATTAACGCGTCATCACATGGAGATTCGGGGAATTGGCATTATCAACGTAGCCAATTTGTATGGGGCTGTCTGCGTTCGTGATAATAAAAGCATCGATATTGTCGTCAAACTCGAGGTGTGGGACGACCATCATTTTTATGATCGCGTGGGCTTGGATGAAAAGTTCTGCAATATTTTAGAAGTTAAACTGCCGCACCACGTCCTGCCAGTTAAACCAGGCCGCGATGTTGTCCTGCTTCTCGAAACAATTGCTTTAAATCACCGCCTCAAGCGGATGGGCTATAATTCCGCTAAGGAATTTAACACAAAACTTTTAGAGATGATCACCTCAAAACAAAAGAAAAGGACTAAACTGAGTGAAATTAATTCGTAAAGTGAGGGTTAAGAACTCTCTGGGATTACATACACGCCCTGCAACAGTGATTGTTAAATTATTGCAGCATTGTAAAAGCGCTGTTAATTTTTCTCACAAACGTGATTCTATCAATGCGAAAAGCATCATGAGTATTTTAATGCTGGCAGCGTGTAAAAATGCCCAAATTGTCGTCACCGTCGAAGGTGAGGATGCTGAAGAGACTATGGAAAAAATTGTTTTGGCCTTCGAAGAAGGTTTTGGGGAGTAATTAAATGAATGCACAAGATCAAGACATCGTGGTGCAGGGAACGCCAATCTGCAGGGGAATAGCTATTGGACATCCTTTTTTTATCCGGCTTGTAGAAAAAATGATCCCGGAAGTCTCTGTGGAGACGCAGGAAATAGAAAGGGAAATCGCCCGCTATCAAAAGGCTGTTGTCAGCGGGCGGGAAGAGATTCAACAATTGCAAAAAAGACTATTGAATGAACGGATTGCCGATGGTGTAGATATTCTTGATACACATTTACAGATGATGGATGACCCTCTCCTCACAACACACATCGAGGACGAGATCCGCAAAACCCATAAAAATGCCGAACATGTTTTTTATTCCCTGGTCAAAGAGTGTCAAAGAAAATTCGACTCGATCACCGATCCCTTCTTTCAGGAACGATTCCGGGAAATTCAAGATATCTATAGAAGGGTTTTACGGCACCTGCGCAATGATGAACAAGCCGGCCTGTCAGACCTTCCAGGAGACTCCATTATCTTCTCTCAGGACATCACATCCCTGGATACTGCAGAAGCAGACAACCATCGCATCGCTGCCTTTATCACAAAATATGGAGGGGCAGCATCGCACGCCGCAATTGTCGCCAAAGCCAAAGGGATACCCTATGTCAGCAGCATCAATCTTGAAGAAATTGACATCCCTCGCGATAGCTTAGTCATTGTTGACGGAAGAACTGGAGAGGTCATTATCAACCCTTCGCCGGAAACACTAGTAAAATACAAAAAATTGCGCGATCAACTGAAATTGCATTTTCACACACTCACCCAAAAAGGACAGTTGGAATCGGAGACATATGATGGATACAAAGTAGAGCTTTCAGCCAACATCGAGATGCATAATGAGCTTGATATGCTCCATCAGTACGGCGGAAGCGGTGTGGGACTCTTCCGGACAGAATCGACTTTCCTCGCTAGTGAATCTTTTCCTACCGAAGAAGAACAATTTACCATCTATCGTTATTTTGTCGAAAGAATGAAGGGTTTACCCATTGTGATCCGCACCTTCGATCTTGGCGGTGACAAGAATCTTGCCAGTCAGAAAAAAACTCCAAAAGAGTGCAACCCCTTTTTGGGATGCCGAGCCATTCGATTTTCGCTTGGGGAACAAGAGATTTTCAAGGTCCAACTCAGGGCCATCTTACGCGCCAGCGCCTATGGGGATGTGCGTATCATGTTCCCGATGGTTTCAGCACTATCTGAGCTGTTGGAGGCAAAGGCTATCTTGAAGGAAGTCAAAAATGAACTGATAAGCGCTAATATTCCCATTGCGGACCATATCCGCGTAGGATGCATGATCGAGGTTCCCTCAGCAGCCATTACTGCTGACCTGCTAGCAAAAGAGTGCGATTTCCTTTCGATCGGCACTAATGACCTCGTCCAGTATGCCCTGGCTGTCGATCGAAGCAATGATGCACTCAGTCACCTTTATACCCCTACACACCCAGGCATCCTGAGGTTAATCAGGCTTGTTGTCAGCGAAGCGAATCACCACAACATCCCTGTTACCGTGTGCGGCGAGGTAGCTGCAGATCCACGATTCACCCCCTTGCTTCTAGGCCTTGGTGTTCATGAACTCTCTGTGGCTTCGCGTTACCTTCCTGTGATTAAGAACGCCATCCGCAATACAAGCATCGTTACTGCCAGCAAGCTGGCAGAACAGGCGCTTTCCCTGTCCTCTGCAGCGGCCGTCGAGGAGCTCATTACCAATGAGTATCGGCGCAGCGTTCCGGAAGACTGCTTCTACAATTGCTAATACTGTAGCCACGGTGGGCGTGAACAGATACCTCTCATGAGAGGTATCGCCTGGTAAAAGCCTTCCTTGCCCGCACATCAGTATTGTCGCAAAGCGTTTCAAAATATTTATTAATAAACTTCAGTAATTCATCATCAGAAAGAACTGTATCATCGACTAAATCAAATAATCTATTTAAACGATCTCTTAAAGGGAATTTGGGTTGTGTTGATCCTTTAGCAATTGAGTCTATTTCATTATGGATTTTTTGAATGGAAACCGGTCTAATCGTTCTCAATTCCTGAATCAGTTGTCCAGTCAAACGAGCCACTTCGTGATCACCGCTGGTAGACATGAACTGGTGTTGTCTCTTGATCTCTTGGATTAACGAATTTACTTCAAAGAATTGCCGACCTTCCGGCGTCAGTGGTTTCAGACCCGTGGATTCAAAAAACCCCTCATACTTTGATGAAAAAGCAGAAGAAAGAGCCGTAACTTCCCCTGTCGATAGTCCTACAGCGACACCCTCTCTTCGGAATAAATCAAGCGCACCATGAAACTGTGCCGTCGCTGCGGTTAGAGGAACAAAGTACGAAACTTCAGGCGATGCAACCACAGCACTTAAAGTTGCAGGAACTCGCGCCGCATTACGTAGGTGAATTTGCCCTTCATTCCAATGAAATTGCTCAGGATGAATTTCAATTCCACAAACACTTCCGCCTGGATTGCGAATAGCTCCGCGACAAAGCTGTTCAACAGCACTTTCTGCCTCTAAAACATCAATAGCAAAACCACTTTGATTCAGCGTCGTGATCGTTTCCATTGCCTCCGTATAGAGATTTCCAATTGTCTCTGGTTTTAAAGGAAATCTATCCCCAACATGTTTAGAATTGATTTCGGCAAGTCCTTCGCCAAACTTGCTAGAAAAGGCAATGAGGTCGGCCATCATCGAGTCCCTTTGTGGTGAACCCAGGGGAAGTTCTGCAGTCTCACGCATCATTTGACCTACACTGCTTCCTGGAGAACACGATTCTAAAGCAAACGAACCCTTGAGGGCACCTTCACTTACCCTTCCAACAGCTAATAGCTCAGGGATGACTATTCCAGTCAGTTTGAATGAGCGTAAAATTCCCAGCCCGATCCCATTTGCCACAGCATCTAAAGAGGACTTATACACTGTTAAGTGGTATGTTTGATTGGGAGTTACAAACTTCGTGATATGGACAGCTTGATCATGAAGTAAGACATCAGGCATTGCCCTTCTAAGCTGAGGATACAATCCTCTCACATAATTGAATGGATCTTTTATGATCGGCGCAGCATTGTGAAACTCATGGACATGAGCAGCTATTGCTGACTTTATTGTATCATATGCTCCCAGATCAGGCATTTTAACCATCATTCGATCAAAGGCATGGATGGCTTTTGGAGCAGGAACAATCGGTCCCACTGCTGGTTTTGCCATCGCTGGCCCTAAATCCGGACTTGAATACGAAACGAATAAAGGATTTGTTTTGAAACCTTTTGGTGTGACATCTTTTACATTCCATGGAATCGCAGCGGAACGACTCAAAATGCGCATACCACCTTCAGCATCTACAGCGCCAAGGGCTGTTGTGAATGCGCTGATCCCTCTTTTGACTAAGGGAATAGTTGTGCCGACTGCTGCTTTTCCAACAGCGCCAACGATTGCTATATTAAACACGCCAAGGGTGGTATCCAAAGCATCACTTGCGGCCTTGCGTGTTTGTACAGCAGGGATATCAAACGTTGTTTCAATCGCACCAGGAATTTGAGAGACGACATGATCAAGGACTACAGCCCCAGTCTGAAAAATCGCTTTAATTCGATCTGTTTTTTCTTGAATATCATACTTGACAGACTTCACAATAGGCTGAGACGATTCCACAACAGAAGCCGCTATTGAAGCCGCTATATTTTCTACAGATCCCAACACAGCGTTTAGCTCATGGTTTTTCTCACGAGCCTGTGCAATAGCACCTGAAACAATCGTGTAGTGGACTTTTTGCCACATAACCATATCACCTAAATTTTCACTCACATGTGTAACAACTGGCTTCACTGCTCTATCCACCGCCCAATTCGCACCCATTACTACTCCGTCCACTACAGAATCGGCAAACTGATTGACAGGGTTGAGATATTCTGCAGCCACTCCAAGACAAGCATATGCACCGCGGATAGCCTGTGTTACAGTACTTTGAGGTGCCGGCACTGGAGCTAAACGATATTGAATCGCGTGGATAAGATCACGGGCATAAGGCAAATCCTTGACGCGCTCTCTTAGCGAACAATTGACGACGCTTTGATTTTTAAGCAACTCTATCTCTGACCTGATTGCCCTCACTTCTTTTCGGATAAGATCCTTTCGATCAACTTGGGAAAGAGCTTTCTGTGCAAACTCCGTTTTTAGCCGGAGCATGGCATCATTAAAAACGACTTTAACAAGTTGCTTCTGATTCTCGCTCACAATGAAAAGATGCGTTAGCAATTCCGCTTCAGCTGCATTAAAAACAACTTCGGGATCGTCAGAATCCGGAAGAGGGTACTGTGGCTGATCTTCAAAACCAGGAAATTGTGTCGGTGGCTGAAAGCTTGTTGGATCCAGGCCGGTCGGATGAAAAGGTAAAACCTGCATGTGCATAAAAACTCCATTTGTGAAGAAATCTTTTAGTTGATTCCAAAATTAATGAAAAGGAAATTCGTGGGCCTTGATCACCTGAACGAGGAGTATTTTCGGTCAAAAAAATAAAATAACAGGATGGGCAGGATGGATAGGATAAGCAGG
>JBAWVE010000121.1:0-7112 GCA_037147435.1 Parachlamydiaceae bacterium | reverse complement strand
TGGCCATTCAAAAGTGTTACCTTCATTTGAACCATGCCGAAAAAAGAGCAAAAAATAGGGGTGATTCACCTTTCTGTTTTTTGTGACAAAGCAAGTTGCACAACTCTCTCTTATGTTAAAATGATTTTTTTGTTATGAGAGAGGAGTGAACTGAAGATGTGACAACGCTCGTTCTTCGCGCTTGTCATCGTAAAATTGTTCCAGCCAGTTCTTGTCTGATCGATGTAACGGAGAAATCAGACAGAAAGATGTAAAATTGTAAGCAAAAAAACCGATGACAAGTGCGAGAAACGAGCGTTTGTCACACCCCAGGATATTGCTATGGATCAAGAAGAAAAACGTTTAATGGAAGAGCTACTCACTGGTGAGAAAAGAGTGGGGGGAATAGGGAAGCAGCTTTTTTCAGGGATCTTTGCGCAGGAGCAGGCCTTTCCTTTTCCGCGGATTCCTGAAAAAGATCAGCAGCAGATCAAAGGTTTTTTGGAACAGGTCCAACATTTTACCGACACCGCAATCGATCCCATCGCTATTGACCGTCAGGCTGAAATTCCGCATTCCGTCATTAAAGGGTTGGGACAACTCGGTGTCTTGGGAATGAGCGTTCCGAAGGAATTTGGCGGACTCGGTCTGTCCCAGTATGTCTATTGCAAAGCAGTAGAAATTGTCGCCGGCCGATGCGGTTCTACCGCTTTATTTATCAATGCACACCAAAGCGTCGGCTTGAAAGCCCTTGAACTCTTCGGTACCAAAGAGCAGAAAGCCAGGTGGCTGGCGCCTCTTGCTCGCGGGGAACAGTTGGCAGCTTTTTCGCTGACGGAGCCCAATGCTGGATCCGATGCTGCAGGCATTGAGACACGCGCCGTATTTGATCCCACCAAGAATGTGTATCGCATTACGGGGAAGAAGCAATGGACCACAAACGGCGGAGTCGCCAAAGTCTTAACGGTGATGGCCAAGACGGAAGTGGACACGCCGCAAGGCAAGCAGGATAAGATCACTGCATTTCTTGTGACTCCGGACATGAAAGGCTTCCACGTAACAGCCAAAGCGTTAGAAAAAGTCGGGATGCGTGGCTCTTGGACAGCCAATCTGGAGTTCTGCGACGTGGAAGTCCCTGCAGAGAATATCCTAGGCAGTATTGGCGGTGGATTAAAAATATGCCTAACAGTGTTAGATTACGGCCGGACGACTTTTGGGGCGACCTGTACGGGGGCGGCAAAATTCCTGTTGGAGCACGCCACGCAGCACGCCAAAGACAGATATCAGTTTAAAAAGCCCTTAGCAGCATTTGGATTGGTGAAAAAGAAGTTGGCCCGGATGGGAGCATTGACGTATGCGATGGATGCTACCACCTATTTTACTGCTGGTCTTGTCGATCAGGGACATCTTGATATCATGCTGGAATCGGCGATGTTAAAGGTCTTTGCAAGCGAGTCCCTATGGTCGGTCGTCTATGATGCAATGCAGATTTATGGGGGACGGTCGTTTTTTACAGATCACCCTTTTGAGAGGATCATGCGTGACTCGCGTTTAAATACCATTGGAGAAGGGGCTAACGAGGTTTTGCTCGCTTTTATTGGTGCCGTAGGGATGCGCGATGTCGGGCTTGGACTTAAAGCCTTTATCGATGCTTTAAAACACCCTGTTGGCAACGGGCGCATTTTGTGGCTTCATTTCAAAAACAATTTATCTAGAATGCGGCTGCCGAAAATTCATGTATGTTCCCCTCAACTATCAGGGGAATCCAGACAATTGGCCCATGCCATCAGGAAATTTGGATTTGCAGTCATTAAGGTATTAAAGCGATATCGTGAAGGCGTTATCGATCATCAGTTGGATCTTGAGAGGATTGCCAATGCTGCCATTTCCCTTTATACCGTAACAGCCGTCATTAGTAAACTTGACCACTCTTTGGGGACGGCATCCCAATTCGTTGTGCCCCCGCAAGAGATCGCTGCAGGGAAGTATTACTGCCGAATAGCTTTTAAAATGATTGATCGTAATATCAAATCGCTCTTTTCCCCGAATGACCGGGAAATAGAACGTCTTTCTGATCTGCTGACAGGTTTAAGCGAACATTCACCTCAGGATGCCTCATGAATAAGCTTTCTCTTCGCGCGCTAACAGATCAGTTGTTGGAAGAGGCTACTGTCATTGCCGAAGGCGGAGGAAAGGAAGGAAAGTCCCGGCAGAAACGTTTGGGAAGAATGACAGCCCGCGAACGGTTAAAACACCTCCTGGATAAAAACACCACATTCACTGAGCTTGGCATCTGGGCCGGCTGGGGGATGTATCAGGAGTGGGGCGCCCTGCCTGCCGCCGGAGTCATCACAGGTGTTGGCACGATTTCAGGAAGATCCTGCATGCTTGTCGTCAACGATGCTACAGTGAAAGCAGGGGCAATGTTTCCCCAGTCCGTCAAAAAAGTGCTGCGCGCCCAGAGAATTGCCTATGAATGCCGCCTTCCTGTGGTCTATCTTGTCGACTCATCCGGTGTCTTTTTGCCTTTGCAGGAAGATATATTCCCTGATGAAGACGATTTCGGGCGTATTTTTCGCAATAACGCCGTCATGTCCGCTGCAGGCATTCCGCAGTTTGCCGCAATTATGGGGAATTGTATTGCAGGAGGAGGGTACCTTCCAGTGCTCTGTGATAAGTTACTGATGACGCAGGGGAGCGGATTGTATCTTGCCGGCCCTGCATTGGTCAAGGCTGCCATTGGACAAATTGTTGATCCCGAAGATTTAGGCGGTGCTAAGATGCACGCTGAAATCAGCGGTACAGTCGATTTTTATGAGCCGGATGATGCCGCATGTCTTAAGCGATTGCGTGCACTCATCGATTTCCTGCCCCCAGCTACATCTCAAGAAAGACCAAGCGAAAAATATATGAAACCAGGGCGGAATGTTGAAGATATCTATGATATTGTTAATATTGAAAGCCATCTAGGATATGACGTGCATGCCCTATTGGATTGTGTCATTGATCAAGGCTCTTTACAGGAATACAAACAGGACTATGGACGTTGCATTGTGACGGGATACGCAAAAATCCAAGGCATCCCCGTTGGCATCCTCGCTAATCAGAGGGAGCAAACAACGACCGGCCGCGGGGAAGTGGAAATTGGCGGTGTACTCTATGCTGAAAGTGCTGATAAGGCTGCTAGGTTTGTCATGGACTGTAATCAATTGCGCCTTCCTTTAGTTTTTTTTCAAGATGTGATGGGATTCATGGTAGGGCGTGAGGCAGAGCATTCCGGCATTATCCGCAGCGGAGCCAAGCTCGTAAATGCTGTGAGCAATTCCATTGTTCCTAAAATCACCGTTGTCGTCGGCAATTCCTTTGGTGCTGGCAATTATGCGATGTGCGGAAAAGCCTACGATCCCAACTTTCTTCTCGCGTGGCCGAATGCCAAATATGCAGTCATGGGGGCCGATCAAGCTGCTGACACATTGTTCACAGTCCAAAAAAAAGCTGCAGAACGGAGTGGAAAAATTCAGGACAAAGAACACACAGATAGAATGCATCAGGAAGTTAAACAGCGGTACGAAACACAGATGGATATCCGCTACGGCGCTGCCAGAGGGTGGGTGGATGCGATCATTGCCCCTCACGCTACACGCGAAATTTTAGGAGACTTATTACGGCTCACAGCACGGGCTCCACTAGAAAAACGCAGTTTCCATACGGGAGTGATACAAGTGTGAAAAAGAAAATTGTAAAAATTGGTAATGCACAGGCTTTCTGGGGGGATCGAGGCAATGCTGCTGTCCGCCTTTTGGAGGGACAGCCGGATCTCGATTATATCACTCTCGACTACCTCTCCGAGGTGTCGATGTCAATCATGGCTGCACAGCGTGCAAAAGATCCTCATTCTGGGTATGCACACGATTTCCTTTCTGTTATCAGGGACCTGGCCCCTCATTGGAAACGTGGATCCAAAGTCAAAGTCATTGCTAATGCCGGGGGGTTGAATCCGCGTGAGTGCGCCCTGGCCTGTGCGGAAGTACTCCGTCAGGCTTCATGTCCGGAATTAAGCATTGGTGTTGTGACCGGAGATGATGTTGTTGAAATACTGAAAAAAGATTCGTCCGGTCCATTGTACCGCAATCTGGAGTCCACAAAACCTATAACTTCTGTCCTCGATAGGCTAACGACTGCTAATGCCTATCTTGGCGCTAGGCCTATTATTGAGGCTTTGCTTTTTGGAGCGGATATTGTGGTAACCGGGCGTGTGGCGGATCCAAGTTTGACGGTGGCACCGTGCATCGCCTACCATGGGTGGCGCGCAGATGATTGGAACAAAATTGCTCAGGCGACGTTGGCGGGCCATCTCATCGAATGCGGAACGCAAGTGACAGGAGGAATCTCGACAAATTGGCTTGACCTGGCGGATGTGAATGACATTGGATTTCCATTTGTTGAAGTCGACAATGAGGGACATTTCGTTGTGACAAAGCCAAAAGGGTCGGGCGGTGCTGTGTCGATTGATACTGTTAAGGAACAGCTTCTCTATGAGATTGGAGACCCATCAGCATATTTAAGCCCTGACGTTACCATGTCCGTGCTTTCTGTAACTCTGGAAGAAACTGGTAAAAACCGCATTGCCGTTAAAGGGGCTATAGGGAAGGCTCCTCCAGATTCTTATAAAGTCAGTGCCACCTATCGAAATGGATACAAAGCCGAAGGGATGTTGACAATTTTTGGTCGCAATTGCAGGGAAAAGGCACAACGTTGTGGGCAGGCAATTTTGCAAGAGATGCGTAGGAATGGGATGGAGCCAGAAAACAGTCTCATCGAATGTCTTGGGTGCGGCGATGTGGTCCCAGGAGTGACGCCATTTGGCGGCGCGCGTCCAGACCCCTTTGAGTGTGTCCTGCGAGTCTGTGTGGCGGATTCCCGGATGGAAGTGTTAGAATATTTTTCTAAGCAGATCGCTCCGATGGTCACTGCAGGGCCGCAAGGCGTCACAGGGTATACCAGTGGAAGGCCGCATATTCGCCCGATATTTGGTTATTGGCCCTGCCTAATTGCCGTTTCAGATGTTACGCCGCATGTTGAAATCATTAAATCGTAAGGAAGGGGAATGATCATGAAGACAAATGTTGTTCCTTTAAGCGCCCTTGCCCATGCACGTAGCGGGGATAAGGGGTCGAGTGCGAATATCGGCGTTATTGCCTATACACAAGAAGGGTACAAGCTTCTTGAAAAGTATCTCAGTGAAGACAGTGTTGCCTTGTTTTTCAATCAGCTGTCACCCTATGCCGTCAAGCGGTATGCACTGCCCAATTTGCTCGCCTTTAACTTTGTCCTCAAGGGGGTTCTAAAGGGTGGGGGCAGTTGTTCCTTGCGAACAGATGCTCAAGGTAAAACCCTCGGACAAGCCATTCTTGAGATGCCGATAGGAGAAAATAATGAAAGTCAGTCTGATTGATATCGAACGGCGCGAGGATGGAATTGCGATTCTTAAGCTCAAAAGAGGCGAGAAGCGTAACGCCTTGAACATTGCGATGATGAATGATATTTATAACGCCTATAGCACCTTGCATCAGTCCGGCTGTCGCGTCATCATCTTGACAGCTGAGGGAAGTGTATTTTGCTCTGGAGTTGACCTCCATGAGATCGGTGACCACAATTACCTCGAAGCAAGTGTGGCTTCACTGGCGCGGATGCTGACGACGATTTTTTCCGGACAAATCGTGACGATTGGCGCTGTGCAAGGCGATGCTTTTGGGGGCGGCGGCGGTCTGGCTGCCGCTTGCGATATCGTCGTGGCAGTCAAAGAAGCTCATTTTGGATTTCCTGAGACACGTCGCGGCCTCGTTGCTGCGCAGGTTGCCACGATATTAGTCCGCCAGATCGGTTTGCGCCATGTGCGTGAGCTTTTGCTGACAGGAGAGGCTATTGATGCGCAGAGGGCATTTGAAATAGGTCTTGTCAATCGGGTGGTAACTAGAGAAGAATTGATGCCGGAAGCTCTTAATTATGCCCGCAAAGTTCTTCTTGGATCGATTAAAGCCGTGGAGATGACAAAGCTCTTGATTACAAACCTAACCCAGCGTGAATTTTCTGAAGACCTCCAGCAAAGCATTGCTATTTACCGCACTGTCAGAGAATCCAAAGAAGCCTGTAGTCGAATTGCCGACTTCCTCACCCCAAAACCCAAATTGCTCTAGAATTTTAAGAGTGCGGAGCATTTGGAGTGCGTGCGACTTGTCGCTGCTTTCGTAGTGCTCGACTTGTCGAGCTCATATATACGTCAAAACTCGAAAGGAAAAGGTGTATTCTTCTTCGACATAATAGGGGACATCATGTCTTCTGTGTCTCTGCAAGAATCTCTTCGAGGATCCTACGCAACACACCATTTTGATTATATTCTGCGACTCTGTGCTTTTGGTTTCTAAAAGCAACTTTTTCCAGCAACTCCTTGAATTTAGCCGCACCCACATCTTCTTTAATCCATTTTTTTAGTAATTTTTGCTCTATATCCGTGAAGAAAGAATCGCCGTTCAGCACTTTAATTTTGATGATTTTTAACAACACTTCCTCTGTAACCTCAGCACTGGGATACCCCTGGCTTAGCTTAGCATCAATCGTGTGATTGGCATTGCCCTTAACTTCTGTAGAGGTTAAAACAGCCACCTCAGACCCCTCAATCCGCAGATGCACAAATGGAATTCGTCCGTTGCTAAAACAGGAAGGCTGACTTAGAACCCTATCTGTATATTTAAGATCAGTCCATGGCAATCCTAATGCATTGACCGAAATTCGGATCCCCTCAAATTGTTGAGCTAAATTATCATCTTGCATGAGTTGCCTTATCATGTTGGCAATCGGAAATAAAAAAACCTGATTTGTATATTCATTATTGAAGTAGGAGGGAAAATATTCATCACAATCTATGAGAAAACCTTTTTTCTCCAAATATCTCATTTTCTTTTCAGGATCATCCTGCGATACGGAATCGGCGAAGATCTCTGTTTGCGCCTGACGGGCGGCATCTGCCTCTTGCTGTTTCTCGGCAGAAGCCTCTACAGTAAGGGTGCCATCCAAGTTGGCGCGTGGGGAGAGAATCGTTTCGTGAACACAATTCTTCGCTCTTTCGTGAATTT
>JBAWVE010000120.1:0-7131 GCA_037147435.1 Parachlamydiaceae bacterium | reverse complement strand
TTTTATTGCTGGCGCCAGTTTTCTTGGATTCTCCGGTATTTTGTGTGGAATGTTGACATTCATTTGGATGCGCCAGAAAATAGCCCCATGGGAAGGGTATCCATTGCCGCGGTCGACATTTCTTTTCATGATGTATTTTATTTTTACAATGTTAGGGATTCAACTGATTTCTTTCTATCTTGAAGTTGAACATCAACTTTCTCTTGCTTCGGGCATTGCCAATACCGCCCATTTTGCAGGCGCCGCTATCGGACTGCTGCTTGGTCGTTTATCGTTTTTTTCTTGGAATGCAGCCAATTCTCAAAAGGGGCTAAAATGAGTGTCAGGGATATCATAGTTTTAGGGTGCTCTAGTCAGCAACCCACACGCTTCCGCAATCATGGGGCTTACCTCGTTCGCTGGAATGATGAAGGTCTTTTGTTCGATCCCGGTGAGGGGACCCAGCGGCAGTTTATCTTTGCCAATGTCGCGCCCACGGTAGTGTCGCGTATTTTTATCTCGCACTTCCATGGCGACCATTGCTTGGGATTGGGCTCTATGCTCATGAGGTTAAATCTCGATAAAGTTACACACCCAATTCATTGCTATTATCCTGCCAGTGGTAAAAAATATTTCGACCGGCTGCGTTATGGAACAATGTATCATGAAATCATTAATGTGGTGGAACATCCCGTCTCCTCTGCAGGGTTTGTTGAAGATGATGGCAGATTTCAAATCGAAGCAACGTTTCTTGAACATGGGGTTGACAATATCGGGTGGCGCATCACAGAGCCTAATGTGCGAAAATTTGATGATGAGGCGCTTAAAAAGCACGGAATACGTGGTGTCTCCATCCGTGAGTTGATAGAGAAAGGCTTTATTGACATTGACGGAAAGCGGATAAATATCGAAGATGTGAGCTGGATTCGGTACGGGGATAGCCTTGCCGTTGTCATCGATACAAAATACTGCAAAAACGCTGTTGATATCGCAAGAGGGGCTAAGCTTTTGCTGTGCGAAAGTACCTATCTGGAAGAGCACAGGGAGTTGGCTCATAAGCACCTTCACCTGACCGCAAGGGAAGCTGCGACAATTGCCAAAGAAGCTGAAGTCAAAAAACTGATCCTTACACACTTCTCGGCGCGTTACCAGAATCTTAAGGGGTTTGAGACTGAAGCAAAAGAAGTGTTCCCCAACGTCTTCATCGCTGAAGACTTTAAGGTCTTTCCTTTTGAGAAGTAATCCTCCGATAGGATAATCATGTATCTTTGCAAAAGTCAGTTTTTAGAGCATTTAAAGGTTGTCAACAATGCTTCTGTCCACACCATCCGAAACTATTCCATCGATATCAGTGCTTTGGAAAAATTCATCAGAGGGAGTGAGGTCGAACCAAAAGATACTCCCCTCGGGGCTATCGACCGAAAAGTCATCCGTAATTTTCTGGCGCATCTCAGTGCTGCTGGAATCTCCAAAAAGACAATCGTCAGACGATTGTCAGCTTTGCGCACGTTTTTTAAGTACGCTTTTGAAAATCAATTGATACCTGTCAATCCCACGGAGGCATTGGATACCCCAAGACTGGAGAAGAAAATCCCTTCTTCACTTAACTACGAGCAGGTCGAGAGATTGTTTGAAATTCCCGATACGACAACTTACCTAGGATTTCGCGACCGGACAATTATGGAGTTGTTTTACAGTTCTGGATTGCGTGTAAGTGAACTTGTTGCCATTGACCGCAATGATATCGATCTGAAAAGTCAGCTGATTAAGCTTAAAGGGAAAGGGAAAAAAGAGCGTATTGTCCCAATCACTAAGAATGTAGCAAAGTGGATAACCGACTATCTGCAACATCCTGAACGGTGTTGTTCACTTGATGGGCATTTAGCTGAAGTCGACCATCATGCTGTTTTTTTAAATAAACTGGGGGAAAGATTAACAGCGCGCTCTGTCGACCGCAACTTTGCTTTGTCTTTCAAAAGAAGCGGGTTGGCAGGGAAAGTGACACCGCACACAATAAGGCACACAATTGCCACGCATTGGTTGGAGAATGGGATGGATTTAAAAACAATTCAAACAATGCTAGGCCACAGTTCCCTGGCGACAACAACGATCTATACCAAGGTCTCTCAAGGGTTAAAGCAAAAAGTGTATCAGGCAACCCATCCAAGAGCAAAGAAATCAACTCCACTCAACCCATAAAAATCCTGCCACTATATCTTGCCTATCCAGTAAATCTCTGACTGAAAAGGTGATCAAGGGTAAAAAACTTTCATTACTTTATTGGCTTTCGCGCAAGCCCAACGTATCAATTTGTGCTTGACAGTGTACTAGTAGGCCGCCCAATAAGTCTTGACACCCTGCGACTGCGTCAAAGCTCCCGCGGTTCGAAGATTGTAAATGGTTTAGTATGAGGCAATACAAACCCATTTACAATCCTCGAACCCCGGGGCTTTCACGCAGCCGCAGGGTATCAGAACTTATTGGGCGGCCTACTAGGTGCTCTATAATCTTTGCGGCAGCTTCAGGCGTAAAATCGTTACGATAAAATTTATTAAAGATCTCTTGACGAAGCTTAGCGGCTGAAAGATGGGGGTTATTATTTAAAAGGGACTGAATCACTAATCTTTTTGACATCTCGCCAGCCGAAGGCATCCTGCTTATCCTACCCATCCTGCCCATCTTGTTATTTTATTGTTTGACCGAAGATCCTGCTCGTACAGGTGATCATCGCCCAAATGCTATAGGCCTCGGTGATGGGCCCTAATCTACATTTTTCCTTGTTTTTTATGTTATCTTTATGTATTCTTAATGATCATTTGTTATCATTCGGTTAATAAACATGTTTTTTACTGTTTTAATTAATTCTTAACTAAAAATAGGTATAGTAATGAATGGAATTCGCTTGTGTGTGGATACACTGACTTATGGCGTTCCAAAGTGGGCGGCGAAAGAGGTTGCTGGCGTGGGGTTTAGTGCTGGTCAATGGGCATTTGACCGAATGAATGCTACAATTCATAGCGTTAGCAACAGTCGTTTGTTCAATCAAGCTTATCCATGCGGCAGCTTTCCGAATCCCTCTGGCGCTAATCTACCGCTCCTCGCAACACCATGCATGCAAGGATGGGTAAGTATTGCAGATGATATAAACAACTGGATCAATACTGCTTCGGCAACTTTTGCGCCCAATCGCTTCAAAGTTCCGGATTGTATCTATGAAAGAATTGACCAACAGGGTAATGTAATCGGAATCGGACTTGGAATCCGACAATTTATCACGAAATCTCTCCCTGATTCCATGGTAAAAACTGTGCTTGAGACATTTTGGGTAGCGCCATCGGATGCAAATCCATTTCGTATCACACACCTCATTGGGCCCATGTTATTGCTGGGAGCTTTTAGTTACGGTGCGACAAAAAAGGCAATTGATTCAAGTTATTCCAGTAAAGAATTATTCGACTCTTCTATGTCTCTGATCTCGGGGAAAAGTGAAACTGTTATTTATAAGAGCGATGTGCAGGGCGTTTCTTTTGTTGGAATACAAAAAGCCGGTTCTGAAAGGTGTACGGATGCTCTATACAAATTAGCATGGGATGTCGCTTATGCATCTGCTTGTGCGTTTGGAGCTCATCTGACATTGAATTATGGAATCTTCGATGCTCTCCAAAACGAAGCGGGGTATACCAAAGATGAAGCGAGTTTTGCAACTCAGGCGATCGCGACTACTCTTGTGGCGATGCCTATAGCCATATCAGTGGCGAAGGTCGCCGTGCCTATTATTTGCTCGAAAATAAACTCTCTGAAAAACTATCTGGGTCTCAAATGGACCGCCGCCGCAGTGGTTGTGGCTGGTGTTTTGGGAACTCAATCCCAATCGCCGTTCGGTTATGAAATGATCAATTACTTAATCCAAAAAACCGGTTATACCTCCGCACAAGCCCTGGAGAAGTTAAATCAAGGTATCCTTACAGTTCTCAATATAGATAGTAACGCTACCGATGACGTTAAAAATCAAGCCTTAGCACAAGTTAAATTTACGATTCAAGCACTAGGCATTTCTCTTGTGGCCATTCCTGCTCTTATATCCACGCTATCAACGCTGGGTGACTTCCTGGATCGTCGATGCCTTGCTGTGGCGAGGGAAGACGCAGAGGGTGAGGAAAGTCTGGTAAATGTAGGCCAGATAGCTGCTCGATTGCATTCCGGAGGCTTATGAGCTTTTCGTTTTCCTCTGCGATCAATTGGTTGCGACCCGCTTCCGTCGCCGGTCTGTTGGATAGAGAAAAAATGGACAGCTGGGCGCAGCAGGGGCTAAAGCCGCATCCACTGGATCCACTGACTCGTGCTCTGCTAACAAAAAGCCAAAATCCTTCCAGTAACAGCAATACCCACGCAGTGACTTATTTGGAACCTGAGATTGTGGTCAACCCAATTTCAGTACCTGATGTGATCGATGTGACGGACCCTGTGGTCTCTCCTGGGACAAATCCCCAACAAAAAGTCGATGCGAAAGTGGATACCGCATGGTCATTTTTAGATACGGCGCTCAAGACACAGCTAAAAGGCTTACCTTTCCTGATTCCGCTGTTTTTGATTGGACTGTGTACAAGGAAAACGGAAAAGGTGTTAAGGACGATCAACCTCACCATTCGTGCTTCGCAGAATCCGAAGATTTATCGGGTGAGTTTGGAGAATCATCAACGAGTGGGACCAATGCTTGCCCTGCACGTTGCTGCCGGTGATGAGGTGCGCTTGATCGATGAAGCACAGGGGAAGAGCTTGTCGCAGGGGCCTGCCCAACCGTTATTCAAGTACTCTAAACTCCATACATTGCTCAATATTGCCATTGAAGGTACTGACAGGTTGGGAATACCAGGTGCGACAACAATTTATCCGATTAATTTTTCCGGACTCCAGATGCATGTGAATATCATTGCTGGTTCCATGGATGATTGCCTCAACAAATTACAGAAACAGAAAGTGCGTGTGATCAAACCAGAGTCTGAATGGACAAGTGTAGAGACGCGTTTTGTGTCATTGCCTGATGGGTTAAGCGCAGGGGAAAAACATCAGTTGCCTTTTAAGTTTGATGACGGGGAAGTTAGCCTGAATGTAGATTGTGTTTAGGGCTGTTTAAAACAGCTCAGAATGAGAGCCTAGCCTTTAAAGAGTTAGAAGGCCAAAATGTTTAATGAAAGGTTCAGCTAGTTGCTGGCCGTCACCAAGCGCGGTACAGGCTTTAACTTCGCCTATTGTGTGAGTTTACGTATCTCATCCATTATCGCCGCTAGCCTCTTACGGCAGTTTTTTTCTGTGACATCGATAGACTTATGTGTACTTTTATCAAATAACCCACAATAAAGCTTGATTTTCGGTTCCGTGCCTGACGGGCGGACAACAATTTTTGTCCCATCAGCCAACCAAAATGTCAAGACGTCCGATTGGGGGAGGATCAACTTTTCCGTTTTACCCGTTTTTAGATCTTTTTTGATTGCTGTCTGATAGTCATCAACGCAGGCGACATCGATCCCATTAATTTGTGTTGGCAGGTGCTGGCGCAAGCGGAGCATGCCCGCTTTCATGTTGTCTTTACCCTCCTTGCTTTCGTTGAAATCTATCGAGAGGATATCCTCTGCGTACACGCCATGATTCCGGTACAGGTCATGAAGTAGATCCACAAGTGTTTTTCCCTGTCGCTTTGCATGCAGCGCCGCTTCGCAGATAAGCGCAGCAGCGATGATCCCATCCTTGTCCCGTGCTAAAGTTCCTAGAAGATAGCCGCAGGAGTCTTCCCCTCCAAATATAAAGCTGTGTCCATTCGGAGAATTTTCCCACTTCAGAATTTCTCCTGCGATATATTTGAAACCGGAAAGCACGTCGATGCATGGTCTGCCGTAGGCTTCGCAAATAGACCGAAATAGCTCTGTCGTGACGATTGTCTTAACAAAAACTCCTTGTGGCGGCATTTTTCCATTGGCTACCAAAGCTTCGCAGATGTGAGCCAATAAAATACTGGCGATTTTGTTACCATCAAGTTGTACACACTCATTATGGTGTCGGACTACAACTCCCACGCGATCCGCATCGGGATCTGTAGCAATGAGCACATCACCCTCTGTCTCTTTTAACTTTTCAATTCCAAGTTCCAATGCTGACTGAATTTCGGGATTCGGATAATTAACAGTAGGGAAGTCCCCGTCGGGAATAATTTGTTGATCGACATAGGTGATGTTTGAAAATCCCCATCCGGACAACATTCCTGGAATTAGGGTAATTCCCGCGCCATGGAGGCTTGTATAGACAACTTTTAATTCATTTCCATGCTGCCCGTTTTCTTTGGGGTAATGCTGTAGCTTGCAGCACTCTGTAATATAGGTAGCATCAATTTCGTCAGCAACTGAAATAATGAGAGGGTGGTCCACAGTCGGTGTCATCTGAACCATGGCGGGGTCCGTCACTAGATTCACCTCTTGAATGATGCCGCCATCATGCGGGGGGAGCACCTGACCGCCATCGCTCCAGTAAACTTTATAGCCATTATATTGTGGTGGATTATGTGAGGCGGTGATCATGACTGCTGCTGTGCAACGCAAGAATCGGCAGCCAAACGAAACGAGGGGAGTGGGCCTTAACTCGTCACATAAATAGACCTGAATGCCGTTCCCAGCAAAGACTTTAGCCGCTTCTACTGCGAATTGTTTCGAATAATGACGGGAATCAAAGCCAATAAAGACGGAGTGTCTCTTTTCAGGTAGCTTGCCAGAGAATGGTTGCTGGTTAATATAGTTGGCTAACCCCTGCGTTGCAGCGCGTATTGTATATTCATTAATTCGATTGGAACCCACCCCCATGATTCCACGCATCCCGCCGGTTCCAAAAGAGAGTGTGGTATAGAAGGAGTCAATGGCTTCTTGAGGTGTGTTCCGTAATAATTGACGGACGGTTTCTTTGGTTTCTCCGTCGTAACTTCCTTCCAACCAAAGTGCAGCATTCTTTTCCGCTTCGAGATCTACATCACTGGTATGAGACGGTGTACTAGTCATCTTGATTCAAGGCTAGCTGCGAGAGGATGATGTCTGGAGGGACAACCGGGGCGTCGCAGGAAATGCCTTCACAATAAGTAGCTGCTTCTTTCCATGCTTCGGGTGTTTTGAG
>JBAWVE010000119.1:0-7148 GCA_037147435.1 Parachlamydiaceae bacterium | reverse complement strand
CCCAGGTTGAGACGCTGTCCCGGAGGGACGAGTGAAGCCTGGGTTAAAGCCACCCTGAAATTGGAGCCCCGGAGGGGCGACACAAGATCTGATTAATAGGAAACACACACACACTATACCAAAAGTACTTATGACAATGATATTACAGAAGCGGCTTGAAGACCAATCAGGTCTTAAGTTGCAAGTGAAAATTAATGACAATCACTCGACAATGCTCAGTGTAAAGTGGGAACCCGACTGTGCAAAAGTTTCTATTCACCGCATGTTTTTAGACGCTCCAAATAACGTGATGAATGCATTGGCTTGCTACATTAAACAAGAAGATAAAATCATTGCACCGACAGTCAGGGCCTTCATTGAGGATGGGTTACAGAAATTAGACTATTCCCAACAAACAGACCGTATTAAGCTGTACAGTCGGGGGCATATTTACAATTTACAGCAGATCTACCGGGACCTCAACCGTGAGTATTTTGCTGATGCCTTAAATTTACGCATCACCTGGTTTGGCCGCTCCAATCAGACATACCGGTCACGGTTTACTTTTGGTCTTTATCACGACCCTATCAGACTTATTAAAATCAATCGAATGCTCGATAGTCCCTCTTTTCCTGACTATTTAGTTTCTTATGTTGTGTATCATGAAATGGTTCACCATGTGTGCCCCGCTTATTTCGATTCCAAGGGGATTCATCATATTCATACGAAAGAATTCAAGGAGCAGGAAGCAAAATATCGTTATTTCGATTTGGCTCAAGAGTGGATTCAAAAAAACAGGGCAAACTTATTTATCTAACTAGTAGGTTCAATCATGGCAGGACATAGCAAATGGGCGAATATCAAGCACAGAAAAGGAAAGGCAGACGTAAAAAAAGGGAAAATTTATTCCCGCCTTGCCAAAGAGATCATTAGCGCTGTTAAACTCGGCGGGCCGGATCAGAAAAGTAACCCGCGTCTTCGTGTGGCCCTCCAAAAGGCTAAAGAAGCTAATGTGCCTAATGACATTATCGATCGCAACATCAAAAAAGCTTCCAGCGCTGATCAGGCTGATTTCATCGAAATGACTTATGAGCTGTATGGTCACGGCGGAGTCGGGATCATCGCTGATGTGATGACTGACAACAAAAATCGCATTTCCTCCGATATGCGCATTGCGACGAATAAACGTGGAGGAAATGTTGCCAATCCAGGGGCTGTGGCCTTTAATTATGACCGCAAAGGTGTGATCCAGATTGAAAAAGCCGGTGTCATTGAGGATGAATTGTTTTTAGCTGCAACGGAGGCAGGAGCGGAAGACTTTGAGGCCGCGGAAGACGTTTTTGTCGTCACAACAGATCCGGCGGACTTATATGCTGTGAAAGAAGCCTTGATGAATTGCGGATTTAAGTGTTCCGAAGCCTCCCTGGAGATGATTCCCAAGGTAAGTGTGGATTGCGACGAAGAAACCATGAAGGCAAATCTGGCTCTGATCGAGTGGTTGGAGCTGCTTGACGATGTGGACGCTGTCTACCACAACATGAACCTCCCGGATGAATGATGAATATGAAAAAAACACTCATTATTTTAGCTGCTGTCCTAGTGTGTTTTTTTTGCTATCGCTTTTTCGATCAGCAGTTTCGTCTCACCAACATTGAGACAACGTGGCCGGATGAGGGCAGGATTCTGTCGGCTCAGGAAAAAATGCAGTTAGAACCAATTTTGTCCCAAACTTATGATTACTTGGATCGGGGTAAGCAATCGTATGTGTTCTCCAGCTGGGATGGGAAGTATGTCCTTAAATTCTTTGACACTCGCTGTCTTCATTCCGGAGCTCTTCCCTTACTTTTTCCTATAGATGCCAAAAGATGCGCTAAAAAGCTGCAGGACCTCGTTTCAGGCTACCGTCTGGCCTGGAATCGCGACCGGCTTCATACGGGGGTGATTTATGTCCAATTGTCATCAAATCCCCTGAATCCATTCAAGGTTGCTGTCTACGACCGTTTTGGTTTCAAACACGAGATGGATTTGGCAAAAGTGCCTTTCATCCTTCAAGAGCGGGCTATCCCCACACGTGAACTCATCACAGCTTTATTAAACAAGGGGGATGTTGTGGAAGCCAGAAAGCGCGTGCAGCTACTCAAGGAAATGTACATTGAAGAGTACAGATTGGGAATTATTGACGGTGACCACAACGTGATGTACAACACAGGCTTTGTTGGGGATCGCCCCGTGCGTCTGGATGCCGGTCGATTGCACTATGACGAGGCAATAGTGAACCCAACCCTATACCAGCAAGATCTTGACAAGGTTTTTAAAGGTAGAGTGAATGAATGGTTGAATCGCCATTTTCCCCAGTACAATTTACTGTGAGGGTCTGAATATTTGAACGCGAAGACCGCGAAGCAAGCCAAGAGAACACGAAGATTTTTCATTTATGAAAAATCTTCGCGTTCTCTTGGCTTGCTTCGCGGTCTTCGCGTTCAAATATTCAGAGAATCAATTTTTTTTCACTGCTGACTGATTAGCTGTTCCCAGTACGCTGACATGCTTTTAGAGAGATACCGTTTGACGGCTCCAAGAGGTACCGGCTGGGCTGTTCCCCCGGCGTATTCTGTGTCGACGAAAGCCAGTTTGCCGTCTCTGCAGAAAGGAACATTGTCCGGATAAACGGAGTCAATTAACTTGTATTCTGTCAGCATCGAGTATAAGGCATCAAGGAGTTCCGGGGTCATTTTTCTCTTATATGCACCCCTGTTTTTTTTGTCGTTCAGGATGTTGATTTTATCCACGACCAAAATAAAATGTTTACTTTCGGCATTTGCTGTTGCTGAATAGGGGAGAGGGTAGATCCATTTCCTGGGGACTTTCATGATCGACTGATATCCATGCAGGTTGATTCCCTTTTGAATCATTTGTGCACCCTGAACCCGCCGCAGCCAGCAGTCCCAAACCGGGCCGGGTGAACCGTCCAGGTATACTTTTATCAGGTAATTCTGCATGCGGATGTGTTTGGCAACAATGATTTTGTTTTTAGGATTTGTGATAATGAAAAATCCTGATTTAATCATCGATTTGATCGATTTCAACACCTGTCTGCGGCTGAACGCCTTGTCCAAGATGGCTTTTTCAGGGAAATTTTCCGGTAGAAAATAGGGTGACAGCTTGTTCCACACGTCTTCGCTGACATAGGGGGGCCTGACGTAGTCAGCAGCGATAGGGTGATTCCAAAAGAGGCATATCAGGAAACCAAAAAGCAAAAGGCTGATTGATTTTGACTGCATAGGGCTCCTTTCTGCGTAATGATACGTTTTCCAATATGTAGCACTATCTAATTATTTTGAGAAATACAATCACCAGTTCAGAATAACTTTGCCGCAGTTCCCTGCGCGCATGGCGGCAAAGCCTTGTTCATAATCGTCAGCGGCAAATTGATGGGTAATGATGGGTGAAAGATCCAGCCCGCTTTCTAAAAGGTGAGTGGTCTGGTACCATGTTTTGAAAATTTCTCTCCCATATATCCCTTTTATAGTTAGCATCTTAAAAATCACTAAATCCATGTTGATCGCACATTTTTCAGGGAAAATTCCCAGTAACGCCAGATGTGCACCATGCTGTGCGGCTTCTAATAAACTCACTAACGCCTTTTCATTTCCTGACATCTCCAGGCCTACCGTAAATCCATACTGAACGCCAGCTTCCAACATCGCTTCCTGCAACGATTGGCTTTCAATATTGACGGTGTGCGTCGCCCCCATTTTTTTTGCCAGCGCGAGTCTGTAGGGGTTGCGGTCTGTAATCATCACAATGCGCGCCCCGGCCTTTTTTGCAATCGCGGCAGCCATGATGCCTATAGGACCGGCTCCCGTGATCAAAACATCTTCTCCGGTAAGTGAAAATGAGAGCGCTGTGTGCGCCGCATTACCATAAGGATCCAAGATCGCAGCAATATCGTCCGAAACGTTCGAGGGGAGTGGAAAAACATTCGTTGCCGGGAAGTGAAAATACTCAGCAAAACACCCATGCCGATTGACTCCCAGTCCTAATGTGTTGGGGCACAAATGTCGCTTCTCTTCACGACAGAGGGGGCATACACCGCACGTAAGGTGCCCTTCCCCGCTGACACGGTCCCCTTCTTTCAGGTTTTTGACATGCCGCCCAACCTTAGCGATTTTCCCCATGAATTCGTGCCCAATCACAAGGGGGACATGGATCACTTTTTGTGCCCAGGCATCCCACTCATAAATATGAAGGTCTGTGCCGCAGATGGAGGTTTTGATTGTCTTAATTAAGACTTCGTCGTCTTTGATGTCGGGAACAGGAACGTCTTCTATTTCGAGGCCTGATTGTTTGTATTTTTTTACTATTGCTTTCATTTTAATCCGAATTTGTTTGTTTGTTTAAATAAATTGTTTACATTTAAATTTAATACATGTTATTAATTATATTATGTGTTTGGTTTACAGAGATGCAAGAAATAGGCCAGATGCATTTTGTAGTATAAACAAAGGAGTTTATCATGGTGAAAAAAATCAAAAAAACAAAAGAGCAAGCCCGTTTGAAAGCCGGAAGAGAAAAATTCCGCTGCGAATGCGCTAAGAAATAATTGTCTTGGCCGGCGACCCCCTTTTAAGGTCAGCCGGCACTATAAAAATTTATGCAGGCAGTGAATTTTGGCGATGATCAAGGCCGAAATTTTAGGGGCAAAAGTAAATTTATGGAGGTGGGTATGGGTATGGAAAGTACACAATCTGGAAAAATAGATGGTAAACCTTTTACAGTGAGTGAGCCGATACTTTGCCCAGAAGCGGGGGGAAAATACCGTAAAGATCCCAAAGGTAATTATATTCTAGATGAAAATGGTCGTGCGATTATAGATCAGCGTAGACGGGTTACTTTAGTGATTAAAACAGGAGACAGCTCATTAACCAGTCTAAAGCCGCTGAAAAAACAACTTAATGATATTGCAAATCGAACTGCTGCACTATTGGACCATATTGATAGAGATAGTCCAGTTGAAATTCAAACTGGAGTATTTCAACATAAGTTCACATTTGACGGGACGGAAGGTCAACTAAAATTAGTATTAAAGAATTTAGGAGTGGTGGACGAAAGTAAGGCCACAAAAAAAGCATTGGCAAAGGAAGAAAAAGCAGCAGCCAAAGCAGAGAGAAAAACAGCAGAAAGCAATTTGAAGGAACCTTTACTAGGTCCTGATTGGTAATAAATCTAATAAAAATGAATCAAGTTAGTTCCTTGCCGACATGTTGGAAGGCATCGACCGCCCGGTCGATGTCTTCTTTTGAGTGGGCGGCAGACATCTGGGTGCGGATGCGTGCTTTCCCTTCGGGGACGACAGGGTAGCAGAACCCGATGACGTAAATTCCATGTTCCAGCATTTTTTGGGCGAAATGCTGTGCTAGGGATGCGTCTCCCAGCATTACGGGAATGATCGGGTGGGTGCCGGGGATCAGGGTGAATTTAAGTTTCTCCATTCTTTCACGGAAGTAACGGCTGTTTTCCTTCAGGCGGTCCCTAAGTTCTCTTCCGATACCGCTTTCGACGAGATCGAGAGCCTGCAATGTGGCTGCTGCGATGGCAGGTGCCAATGTGTTGGAAAATAGGTATGGGCGTGACCGCTGACGCAGCCATTCGACAATCTCTTTTTTTCCAGATACATAGCCGCCGCTTGCTCCGCCTAAAGCCTTTCCCAATGTTCCTGTGAGGATATCGACTCTTCCTTCAACGCCGCAGTACTCCGGAGTTCCCTTCCCATTCTCTCCCATGAATCCGACAGCATGGCAATCGTCTACCATCACGAGGGCGTGGTATTTGTCGGCGAGGTCGCAGATGGCTTGTAGATTAGCTATTGTGCCGTCCATCGAAAACACGCCATCGGTGGCGATGACGCGGAAACGGGATGTTTGGGACTCTTTGAGCTGTTGTTCTAAATCCCCCATGTCATTGTGTTGGTAGCGCAGCCTCTTGGCTTTACTTAAACGGATCCCATCAATGATGCTTGCGTGATTCAGGGCGTCGCTGATGATAGCATCCTCCGCGCCGAATAAAGGTTCAAAAAGGCCTCCATTGGCGTCGAAGCAAGAACTGTAAAGGATGGTGTTTTCTGTTCCTAAAAAATGCGATAATCTTTCCTCAAGCTCTTTGTGGATCGTTTGCGTGCCGCAAATAAAGCGGACGGAGGCTAGGCCAAAACCGTACATGTCGTAGCTTTTTTTGGCTTTTTCAATGATCAATGGGTTGTCGGCAAGCCCTAGATAGTTGTTGGCGCAGAAATTCAAAACGTCCTGGCTTTCGGTGCCGGTAGATACGCGGATATGGACCCCTTGGGGCGAGGTCATCATCCGTTCGTTTTTGTACAATCCGGATGTTTTCAACTGTTTAAGCTGCCCTTTGAGGAGTTCAAAAAAGGTGTCTTTCACAGTTTTTCAGCCTGTTTATACGAGGGTAGCGTGAGGACAATGAGTCCTCCAAGGATGAACAATACAATGATGGTGCTCATGCCGATGCGTAGGCTGCCAGTGAGGTAGGATACCCATCCATAGATTAGGGGACCAAAAAATGCTGTGGCCTTTCCTGAAAGCATATAAAAACCGAACATTTGACGTCTCATATGTACCGGAGCTACACGCGCCATCAGGGCACGGCTGGACGATTGAACAGGGCCGACAAAAATGCACATGATTAGTCCAAGGACCCAAAATTGCCACGCTTCTGTCACAAAAAGGGCCATGCTCCCTGGAATGATGAGGCCGACGAGGGAAATCAAAATCACCTTTTTGCTGCCTAGCCAGTCATCTAAAAAGGCGAGTGAGGCAGCACCCAACCCTGCTGTGAGGTTCATCGCGATGCCAAATTGTAACACTTCCGATTGTGTCATCCCAAAAATTGTCGCAGCATAGATGCCTCCGAAGGCAAATAATGTGGCTAAACCATCGACGTAAAGCATTTTTGCAATCAGAAAGCGGACGATAGAGCTATACTGACGTATTTCCTGCAGGAAAGACCATAGCTGTTTGATGCCGTCAGTCGCTGCTTTGACCATAGGTTTGTTCGATGGCGGTGAACGCGGAGCAAAGATAAACAGCGGCAGGGAAAATACTGCGTACCACACAGCTGTCAGAAGAAATGTGGCGCGGACGGGTTCAGCTGTT
>JBAWVE010000118.1:0-7157 GCA_037147435.1 Parachlamydiaceae bacterium | reverse complement strand
CTTCGGTCAGGTGATCATGGTCATCGAAAAGTGTTACCTTCATTTTAACCATGCCCTTTTGCGCCCACAAAATCATGAATCACTGTTTTGCTTTGCCTTCAATTTTGTTGAAATGATACGATGTTACCTCATCCGTATCTCAAGAGGACAAAAATATGTCAGAAATTAAAGTAGCAGGAAAAATGGAAAAACTCGTGGCTTTGTGTAAGCGACGTGGGTTTATTTTCCAATCATCAGAAATTTATGGCGGCCTGAATGGTTTCTGGGATTTTGGCCCTCTGGGTGTCGAACTCAAACGCAATGTCAAAGAAGCCTGGTGGCATGACGTCGTCCGCGCTCCTGTCGTTGGGGTAAATGGCGACCTGATTGAAATGGTCGGGATCGATTGCTCTATCGTGATGAATCCAAAAGTGTGGGTTGCCTCCGGCCACGTGGGGGGCTTTAGCGATCCGATGGTTGACTGCCGCGAAACCAAAAGCCGTTACCGCGCAGACCATCTGGTATGCAGCGAAATCATTATCGAGCAGCATGGAAAACAAAGCAACATCGGGTGGATGTCGGTTTTAGATGGTGATGAAGCCGTCGCTGTCTGGACAAAAAAGGCTGAGAAGCTTCTAAAGAAGAAAGGGGGCGGCACTCTGTGTCCTCCATCATTTATCGCTTATGTCGATCTCCCTGGCATCGTTCAAAGCCAGGTGATCGGTCCGGATGTCGATCAACCCGGTACCCTGACAGAGCCTCGCCAGTTTAATCTGATGTTTAAGACTTTTGTCGGTGCTGTGGAAGATCCTTCGTCCATTGCCTACTTGCGTCCGGAAACTGCACAGGGGATTTTTGCCAACTTCCGCAATGTTATCGACACCAGCAGGGTAAAAGTGCCTTTTGGGATCGCACAGATCGGAAAGGCATTTCGCAACGAGGTGACACCGCGCAATTATATCTTCCGCTCACGTGAATTCGAACAGATGGAAGTCGAGTTTTTTGTGCGTCCCAAAGAGGCGAAAGAGTGGTACCATTTTTGGAGAAAGCAACGCTTCGACTGGTGGCAGTCCATTGGCATTTCCAGCCAGAATTTGCGCTTGCGCGAACAAACAAAAGATGAGTTAGCCCACTATGCTAAAGATGGGGCCGGCAGCAGCGACATTGAATATCGCTTTCCTTTCACCGATCCAGGATTTGGTGAACTGGAAGGGGTGGCCCATCGCACCGACTACGACTTAAGACAGCATGCCGAACATTCCGGCCAAGATGATCGTTTTAAATATTTTGATCAAGAAACCAACGAGCGGTTTTTCCCTCATGTCATCGAACCTTCTGCCGGAGTCGACCGCGGCGCCCTGGCACTCCTCTGCGAGGCTTATACTGACGATCCAGATCGCCCCAGCGGCGTTGTCATGAAATTCCATCCGCGGATGGCTCCGCTCAAAGCGGGGGTTTTTCCCCTGGTGGACAAAGATGGCATGCCGGAAATTGCGCGTCAGCTGTATGTTGACTTACGGAAAAAGTGGAACGTACAACTGGATGTTAAACAGACGATTGGCAAGCGGTATGCGCGGATGGATGAGGCGGGGACACCTTTCTGCTTCACCATCGATACCCAAACGCTCAGCGACCACACCGTCACTGTGCGTCATCGCGATACGCTCCAACAGGAGCGCATCGCCATCGCGCATGTGCCAGCCTTCCTGGCTGCCAAAATTGAGTAAGCTTTCTAAGTGGACAGAACGAGCAGCTGCTCGTTCTGCCCTACCTCTTTTTATTTGCGTGCCAGAGCTTCCCTGATTTCCTTTCTGATCCACTCGTCAGGGCAGGAGACAAGCAACTGCCTGAAACATTCTTCGCACACTACCTGGATGCGAGGATTATAATCGACTTTTTTTGTCGGTTTTAAATGGACAACCGGCCCCCATGTTCGACGCGTTGCTAGATCCTTAGAATCGAGAAACGTTTTCAATCCGGGGAGTTTAATCGATACTTTTCCGGGGATATTGATTGACATGCCGTGGAAGGCAAATCGGCGGATTTCCTCTGTTTCTCCATGGATACACAGATCGGCGAGAACGAGGACGGCGGCATAAGAGAACTTCCAGTTCAATTCATGCCGTTTCCGCTCAATCAGGAATAAGCTAGAGAGTAACTGTCTCGAGTCACTTTTTGCTTGTTGCACCATAGATTTTAGAGAGAGGGTTGCGGTGTACCAATCGGATTTCATGCGATATTTGTCTAGATCGCTAAACGATTCTTCAAGACGGGGATAACCCGATAAAAAATCGCCCTCGTGAATCGCAGCTACTGCTGAGGTAAACAGGTAGAGGCGTTTGGCCAACTCGAACAACTGCTCGGCATCATCTGCTAATAAAGTAGAGCCTTCGATAGAAGAACGGATATAGAATTTCAACGCAGAGTCCTCATGACGATTAAGGAGTCCAAATGACACCGCTGTTCGACCCAAGAGAAGTTTCAGATCTCCAGTGATTGCACCAATGTGCTTTTTTTCATAGTGGATGCGGATAGTATCAATTAAGATGCTATAGACCTTTGCTAAGACGATCTGCACGTCCATAGTCGCTTTTTGAATCTCATTCTTATCCATTTTTGCAATCAATTTGATAGCTAGATCGACTAGTCTATCACCGGTTTCAGCTTCCCCGCGATCGGCTTGCAGAATCTCAAGAAGACTCTTCAGTGCAAATATTTTATATTTTTGTGAGTCTAATCCATAGAGAGTGCACAACCAATTGCGTGCTGCAGGAATATCAACCCTTTCTTTTGCCTTTAGCGGTTCCAGCCCACCCATGCGGCGCATTTTAAGAATGGCTTTTTCAGCCCATTCATAATCTTCCTCGCGACCGCCATTCCTATTGATGTCAAGGACTCGAGCTTCACTAACGACAATTTCCTCTTCAGCAGGTTTTTGTGGAATGTCCTGTTCAGGTTGCTTGAAAGTTTGATGAAAAATGTAGATGGGGGTGGGGTTATAGGTAGACAAAGCGTTTGCAGAACAACAATCCGAAAAAGCCCGTTGGCGACCGGAGAGACGTTCTTGTGAGGCAAAGTCCATACAGGTAGAGTATGTCTGACTGGCAACGTCTCGGATGGGTAGATGGGACTGCGAGGCAAAAGAAGGAGTGGATACGTGCACGACTGAGAATAGTGGGTCAGCATCGATGTGTCTAAAGGTGCGCGACTCTAAATATTTCTCGGAGACTGTTGGACGGTCGAATACTTGGTGCGCAATATTTTCCATCGGAAGATTATGTAAATCATTCTTCTCGACTGTGACGAGCGCTCCACAAGTGTTAGAAGCTAAACTATGCTTTCCCAATAACGAAGCTAAATCACTATCGTCATTATCCTTAATTTGGACTGTGCCGCTGGAATGATCCATTCCTGTTGGCGTATTGGAATCAGTAGACATACCACACCTCCTTGGTAAATTTTGTAAAAAACCTTAAAAAACAGGATATGCTTAAAGAGTAATGGCGGGTTAAATATGAAATCGTATAGATATAAGTGTTGTTTCTTCTAAGGTCAAGAAACAGCGAGGCTGGCAAAAAAACGTCAAATTCCAACCATTGACAATTTTTTACCAGCCTCACAATGCTTAGATTGCTCAGGCTTGTGATGAAGGCATAGTTTTGGCGCCTATTCTCCGGACACTTACATCATGTTTCCGGAAAGGGCAAATTGTGCTGCTATACAATTTCTGCTATGAGGCTTATCAAATCTCACCATACTATATATCGATATTTATTTGTATAGAATTAAATTTTAACTGGAGAAACAGGAAGTATAAATGAATCGAAATATTAATACCGACCTCATTTTATCTCAATATTCATCGCACATCTGCGTACCGGATGTCCAACGGCATTTGCAACATCTCAATCTTGATGGGTGGCTGTTTTATGATTTCAGGAGAAGCAACGATTTGGCTTGCCGCTTCCTGAAAATACCTGCCACTATATTGATATCCAGGCGCTTTTTTTACTGGATTCCCCGTGCAGGAGATCCCGTCAAAATCATTCATCGTATCGAAAATCATGTCTTGGATCATCTCCCAGGAAGCGCCCTAGAGTATAGTACGTGGCAGGAACTCGAGGACCAGCTTGCTGGCATCTTACAAGGTTGTCATTCCATTGCGATGGAATATTCTCCAAAAAATGCCATTCCGACGGTCTCGAAAGTCGATGCCGGTACAGTGGAGTTAGTTCGCAGCTTTGGCGTCCAGGTGGAAAGTTCAGCCGACTTGCTGCAATCGTATATTAGTGTCTGGAGCGATCAACAGTTGGAGTTGCATCGCGCGGCGGCAGAGGTTTTGCAAACTAGTGTTGAAAAAGCCTGGAAATATATTGCTGAGGCATTATCGAGGCATAAAGAAATCACTGAGGTGGATGTTCAACAGTTTCTTCTTCAGGAATTCAAAAATAACCATTGCATCTGCGATGATTCTCCAATTTGTGCTGTGAATGCCCATGCAGCAGATCCTCATTGCCTCCCAGGTAGCGGTCCTGAATCCATCATCAGAAAAAATGATTTTGTGCTCATCGATGTCTGGTGTAAAAAAGACGTTCCCGGTGCAGTCTATGCAGATATCACCCGCGTTGGAGTGTGCGGACAGCCCACGAAAAGGCATCAGGAAATTTTTGATATCGTCAAACGTGCTCGCGACGCGGCTGTAAATTTATTGCAGGAAAGGCTTCTTGCCGGCAAAGAGTTAAGGGGGTGGGAAGTGGATCAAGCCTGCCGTCAAGTGATCATTCAGGCAGGATTCGGTCAATTTTTCCCCCACCGTACAGGTCATAATATTGGTGAAAGGGATCATGGCGACGGGGCCAATATTGATAATTTCGAAACGCGGGATGTCCGTCTACTGATACCTGGAACGTGTTTTTCCATAGAGCCAGGGATTTATCTCCCCGGTGAGTTTGGAGTGCGCCTAGAGGACGATGTGTATCTTTCAAAAGATGGTAAGAGCCTACAGATCACCAAAGGGATGCAGAGCGAGTTAGCACTTATAGTTGGGTCAGTACCTGAGGTGTAAAACCATTGCTATTTAACCGTTTCCACTTGGAATACCTGTTCCAGGTTGCGCCATCTCCTGCAAATTGATGATTGAAAAACTAGCACCTGATTCTGATAAATTATCTTCACCTGATTCTGATAAATTATCTTCACTCAAGTCTAATGAGGATGTTGATCTCGATTGTGAGATCTCGATGACATCAAAACCGCGCACATCGGAATCGGTCAAATTGAGTGCAATCCCCTCATTCATCCATACCAAAAACTCTGGGTTGAGGGTTTTAACCAAGATGGCGACCAGTCTGTCCCATTCAATGTTGAGCTGGCTATCAATGTTGAGCTGGCTATTTTGATTTAAAGAGTGTCCGAGGCAGATGAACAGATAACGCATTAAATCCGGACGGACATAAACGATGTCATCAATCAATAGTTTTGTTTCAAGGTCGATGTTCCGGCAATCAACCAACCTACGGATTCTTCTCTCTAATAGTGTATTGAGAGCTTCCCAGATTACCCCGTTCTCAACATTTACCGCCCCTTCGATATCATCAGCCGTGCGAGTTAATTTTTCCAACTGGCGGATATATCGGATTGTATTTGCAATGTCACCTCGATTGGCATAAATGGAGAGGACAGTTCTATGGGCTTCATTGCTGCTCAAATAATCAGGCAGAAGATTTTGTACAACTTTTAGGATGTTTAAGGCCAAATCAAGATCATCAAGCGTCTTGCATAATTTTACAAGGTCTTCAAGTTGGTCTACAAATTCGGAAGGGTTTCCTCCTTGACAAACTATCTTTTGAATAAGGCCAAATAGTTGTCTGGCGTAAATTTCAACACGATCCATTTTTTTTATTAATAAGTTTGTGTTAATTTGATTCAGTAAAAAATTAGTACGTTTATACAGGTTAGAAATGAGATCAAATTGTAACGGCTGTTTTGAGGAAACCGTCATATCCAATTGCTCAAGGCTGGTTTCTTCCACTACAAATCCTTCAAGAATCAATCGACTCACATGTTTTCTTTCATCGTCATTTTTAATATGCGAGAAGATTTCATTGAGGTCGTACTCTAACTCATGATTTTCCTTAATCATGTATCCATAGGACATCAACAGGAGGCATCCAAGATTATCTGTTTTAGTAAGGGACTGTTGGGACGCTTCTGCGGTTTCTGTAAACAGTCCAAGATTGGCTGCTCGATACTCTTTGAGGGCTTGCTCAGCTGCACCCGTTTCAATGTTTGGAAGGATGCGTGCGAAAACCTCGTAAAGTTTTTCCTGATAAGGTGCATCAGGTCTTGTGATCAGTGTTTTTAAAAGTATATTAAAGATTTTCCAGATCGTTTGTTCGGAATCGTAATATCCGCCTTCAATCCCTTTTTCCTGTAGTTCAGTAGAAAATTTTATCGTGTTTTTAAGGTCTCCATTTTTGGCATAGAAAGTGGCAATCGCCGATAAGGAGTGATTGAGATCTCTGTAGTCAGTACTATGTTTTCTTAATGCGTCTAAGCTGACCAGTGCCGATTGAATGTTATTTTGATTTAAATGCATTAAGACGCATTTTTCGAGGGATATGATCGGAGTATCAGAGCTGGTTATAGGGAATGCAAATGTGTGAGCTATCACGCTTGGTGAGTGCCTCTCCAAAAAGAGGCTCTCTTCATGAAATCTTTTAGAGGCAACTGCTTGACAAGTGTCATCCTGGTGATCAATTTTATGTTTCGTACGTTCTAAAGTGGGCTTCCATACCACTTTGGACAGTGAGGGTGTTGAATCCATTGAATTGTATGCTTGTGGGCTACACGGAAATAACATGACTGTCGAAGAGGGATTAAACATAAAACTTTATCCTTTTTTTTGTAATTCTTGTTATTTTATCATATTAATATTACATGCTCAATAGTTTAATTATTTGTATTATATTTACTGTATATTTTAATAATAGTGTAAATATTTTAATATAATCTAATAAAATTTAGATTCACATGCACGGTCGAAAAAGGGATAATGTGGCGATTCAGAGGGTCGATGATCATCGCCTTGTCGTTACCCACATCTATCAATCTAATATTTTAACCGACACAAAACCATGTTCGGTTACTATTAAATTATTAGATTAACACTTGTGGGT
>JBAWVE010000117.1:0-7296 GCA_037147435.1 Parachlamydiaceae bacterium | reverse complement strand
TGCATTATTTAATCAGCGTCTGGGAACGTTTGGTTGCCCGCATTCCCTTCATTCGTAGCGTCTATAAAACCTGTCGGGATGTGATTGGCACACTCTTTACAAGTAGCTCCAACTCATTCAAACAAGTCGTATTAGTCCCCTACCCGTCGCAGGATACGAAAGCCATCGGTCTTGTGACCAGAGATAACATTCAAATCGATGGATCTAAGGAAGTTTTGATCGCCGTTTTTATCCCAACTACTCCAAATCCAACATCCGGATTTTTGATTCTTTTCAAGAAAGACAGCTTAATCTACCTTGATATGAAAGTGGAAGATGCCCTTAAATACGTGATCTCCTGCGGTGTCATCCCGACGCCCATTAAAGCAATGCCCAGAAAGCCGATTCCATGACAGTCGAACAAGCCGTACACGTGTGTTTCTTACGCGTCACCGATAATATTTCGAAACAGGAACGTCTTTGCCGTGTTGTCCACAACCATTTTGCAAAAAATTATCGCGTTCTCATATTGGCACCGACTATAGAAGCGGCAAAATTTCTGGATGCATTACTGTGGAAAATCCCCAAAGAGAGCTTTACGCCTCATGTGATCGCCAACACAACAACCAAAGAGCGCATTGTCATTACAACCGCGGCAGCTAATATCAATCAGGCAACAGTCCTTGTCAATCTCAGCGGCAGTATTCCAGGTTTTCTCAGCGGGGTGGAAATTGTGTATGAATTACTGGACTTAACAGCTCCTGATAAGGAAGCAGCCTCCCGCTTGCGCCAGGCGGCATACTCACAGGCCGGCATTCCATTTGTTGAAAGTGATACTCTATGAGCTGTGCAAAAAACGCACAGTCATCTCATCTCTGAAGTCAACAGTTGTCGTCAGGATGCTGGCCCTTGGAGTGAGCACTCCGTCCAATAGAATCAATTGTTTAATCCGATCATTGCCCCCATCAATCTTTGCCAATCGCCACCCTTTAGGTAACAAGGCCGGAGCATACTGTGCAGAAGCTTTTAAATGTGTCAACCAACGCACGCCAATCTCTTCAAATTTTTTTTGGTATTCTACAGCGTTTGGCAACTCTACCGGATGATCCGATAGGCTTAATCCCCTAGAGGAAGAATCTGTAAGATGGCAATCGCGACCAATAGCAGAAGACATACAAACCTCATGTTGATGTGTGGAAAATGCGCCGGATAAGCAGAAGAGCATATTCTGACGAAGCCCAGATCATAGCAATCAAGATCCGCACGGCAAGAAGGGTATTGCGCGCAAATACACCACTGATTTTCCATGCGGCCCGACAAAGACGGACTGTGTTTTGAGGAAGCTGGAGGACCTGAGACACCACCCACCGGCAGCCATTAAGTACAATTTTGACAAACTTTGACAACCACTGGAGAAACCAGGCATTCCCTTTAATGGTCACTCTTTTTACCAAAGCACCAAGTTCTTTGACTCCGCTCCAGAACCCCACACAAAGTTGCTTCGATGTACGCCCCCATGAAGCAAAAGATTGCTGGCGGCGTTGCAGCCTACCTCTCATTGCCTGCTTGATCCAGGATAGCGTTCGAGCAGCCGGAACAGCATTAAAGGCATATTTTACTGCTTCAATACCCGCAGCAAAGCGCTCGATGACATGCGCTTGAACGGATACTGCCACCTCGCCCAATGGATGGACAACACGCTCGATCATTTTTTTTACAGCTTCCACGGCCTCCCGCCCCCACTCTACAACTGGAGCTGCCACAACGCTCACATATTTTTTACTGACATGAGCCACCCTTGAAGCCGCCTGTCCGACTCCCGATGCCGTCGCTGTTAACGCATTTTTGATCCACCGGCTCACAGATTCAAGGGCACGGGACATTCTTTCCTTGCCCCCCTTGGCAGCGGCAGCGCTCCATGCGGCGAATGGAGTGAATAATCCTGCTATCGGTGAATAGATGGAATGGCTGACAAACGTAGAAACTGCGGTAATTCCCTGCGATGCCGTGCGACCCATTGCCTCTTTGAGTTTAATGATCCGCAGACTGACCGTTTCAACAACTCGACGTGCAACAGAACCTAGACCTTCTGAAAGACGATTGACCACAGTCTTTGAGAGCGCCATCAATTTGCCTCCCCCCAACGAGATCCAATGATAAAGAGTGTTGATCCCCTCAGCAAGAAGCCCCACGAGGTGCTTTGACCCGCGCGCCGCCAGTTTAAGTGCATCGCCAATTAGCTGCTCCATCATCCCTTTCATAATGTCTGTGACGCGTTTCCCTAATTCGACAACAAAGTTCCCGACGGAAACGACGATTGCCTTAACATCGAGAGCAAGCTGTGGGAGTTTAGTAAATATAAGCCATTGAGGGAATGCATAGAGGCACAAGTACGGGGGCAGCATGATTGCAAGAAAGAGGTATTTACCTACTTGGACAACGGCGACGTACGACTCATGAGGGAGCTCCAACCCTTTTGATTGGAATCTATTCAACATCTCCCGATTCAATCTCTGCTGCGTCGATTCCATCGTGTCTTTGGTATTATCCGTGAAATTTACGACTGCTTTAGGAGGTGTATACTTTGCATGGGGATGACGAACGGCATCGTAAAGCATCGATGGCGTTTCACATCGCGAGAAACTATCTCTTTGCACAGGGCCTTTCATCAATGCCATTAGATTCCTTGCTGATACTATTAAGATCGGATTTTAGCACAAATAAACAATTATTTTCAATCAATAAACATCAATAAACAGTAGGCCTTGATCATTTTTCGGTCAAAAAGAAGGCTCGTGAGAAGAATTAGGGGGGAGGTTTTGTGTCGGCCCTCCGGGACTCGACCTTTTGTTTGGATGGTTCCCAGGCTGAGACGATGCTCCGGAGGAGCGAGTGAAGCCTGGGAACCACCCAAGAAAAAGAGCGAGTCCCGGAGGGCCGACACAAAACCTCGCCACTAATTCTTCTGACAAGCCTTATTTTTGACCGAAAGTTTTCACTGCAAGGATGATCAAAACCCTGCTTTTTTCCCTTTCGAACAAAAAAGCTTGCATGAAAAAACGCTCAAGTTGTATAGTTTCCTTCACAGCATTTTTAGGAGAAGACTCAGATGGTACGCATTAGTAAACAGTCAGAACGGAGAAACCGTTCCCCAAGAAAAAACCAACCCCCTTCAGTGAAGACGGGCCCTTTGCAAGACAATCTTCCACAAGGGTTTAAGGGGCACAATAACGCTTTGTCCGGCGATGTAGCCGCAACAGCGTTCATTCCAAGAATTAAGTAAATAGAATATCAGAAGGTACCGACAAATGTCCAGACACACAAGCTTTGGTAAGGCCTTTAAAGGGGCAAAAAAACGTAATGTACTAAAACGCTTTGAACGCGTCGACGTACTGAAAAAGTTAGGACGTTGGGATGTAGAGAAATGTGCACGCGTCACAGGCCTCCCTAAAACACCTATCCTCCCATAAAGAAGTAAGAAACTGAGAAAAATACGTCACAGCACACGCTTTGACGTTTTTTCCCTAGTTTCGGAAAATTGAACAACATAACATCAATAGTTCATATTGTTCTTTCTTATTTTTGAGAGACATCCATGGAAATTCACGTTTTATCAGATTCATCTCCCCTCCCAATCAACAGATCTTCCGTTGAAATTCTTGTCCACGAGTTTGTTAATTTTCATAAAGTCCGCTTCGACGAAGCATCCATTTACTTTGTCGACACAGCAACAATCTGCGATCTACATGACCGATTTTTTGATGACCCGTCCCCAACAGACTGCATTTCCTTTCCTATGGATGATTCCACCGATGAGGACTATTGCGTCATGGGAGATGTATTTGTTTGCCCCGAGGTCGCCATGGACTACATTAAAGTAAATGGCGGCGATGTCTACCATGAACTTACTTTGTACGTTATCCATGGCCTTCTTCACCTGATTGGTTTTGACGACATCGACGAAACAGATCAGCAAGAGATGCGTGCAGAAGAATCCCGTTATTTGAAGCATGTTGCTGGAAAAAACCTGTGGTTGATAGGGTAAGGTTGAAAGAATAAGCAAGGGACGCAAGGGAGAACAGCAACGATAGGGACAAGAGGGACAGTGGCCTCATGACTTGCGACAATAATTATTTTGGAGTGATGCAAACCTAAATGTCCCTTGCGTCCCTGTTGCCCCTATGCTCCCATGCTTATGCTTTACGTTTAATTATCCTGTGTGATATACAAGACGGAAAAGGGGGGCCCCTTGTTTCTTGTCATCAGTTTTATTCTAGCGATATTTTTTCTATTAGGAACCTTCTTTCTCACCGCTCTGACGAGTGCTTTTCGGAGGACACAAAAAAGGGATTCCAGCAAGCAGATTGCTACTGCGGGAAAATGGTTTATCTACCGTCCATTCCAGCTCTATTTTTTTCCTGAGAGCGAATATGAAGGAATTTTGTTTGCAACAATTTGCGCACAAAATATTGCCCGTTTTGGCTATGTTGCTTTATCGATCCTTTTTTTATTGGCAACCCCTTTATTTCAGCAAGAGGAGATCTCGCAGCAATTTCAATCGACCACATACGATTTTAGATTTTTCTGGATTGGACTTTCCGGTGTGGCAATTTTTCTAATTGGCTTCCTCATAGGGGAATATTTGCCGCGCATCCTTGGGACAAAGCTTCCCGAAAAGGTCTTTCGATTCTGTACTCCATTTTCCTCTATATTCATGTTCCTGGCCTTCCCTGTCACATTTATCTTTCTTAAAGTCTCCGCCTCATTTTCCCGGTCGGTGGGTTTCGATCAAATAAGCGAGCTCGAAGCGCAGGCCAAGCAGGAAATCATCGACATCATCCAGGACGCTGAATTTACCCCGGGCGTCAACAGACATGACAAAAAGCTTATTGAATCGGTTCTATCTTTCCGCGAACGGATTGCGCGCGAGGTCATGGTCCCCCGTGTGAACGTCTTCAGCCTGCCTGCGGAGATGTCAATCAAAGAGGCTGCCGACCTGATTGCAGCCGAAGGATATAGCCGTACACCCATCTACCAAAATACTATTGATGAGATCACCGGTGTGCTGATGTATAAGGATGTCCTCACAAAATTCCGTGAATACGCCGAGAAAGGTAACGATCCCACAGTGTTGGAAGCCCCTATCAAATCCCTGCAGAAAAGAGTGCTGTACACACCAGAAACGAAAAAGATCTCAAGCCTGCTCCAGGAGTTCAGAAAAAAACAGGTGCATCTAGCCATCGTTGTTGACGAGTATGGTGGAACTGAGGGTATCGTTACCATCGAAGATATCCTGGAGGAGATTGTCGGGGAGATTGCCGATGAATACGATATCGATGAAGCCCTGTATGTTGCCCAAGGTGATGGAAGCTGGCTGGTGGATGCCGGAATGAGCATTTTTGATGCCGAGGACCTTCTAAATATCGAGATTCCCCAAGAGGGTGAATATGACACAATCGGTGGCTACGTCTTCCATTGCGCAGGAACTATTCCCGGCAAAGGATTCGTCATTCATCAAGACGCCTTCGAGCTCGAAGTTGTTGATTCCAATGAACGAGTGGTTGAAAAAGTCCGAATCAAACCTTTGAATGCCCATAAACTTAAACACGACGATTAATATGACACCTGACGATATATTGCTTTTGATTACCCTTATGGCCTTTAGCGGCCTTCTTGGTGCCACAGTCTTATGGGCCACCCAGCGATACAAACTGTCTCATTTCACAACTCTTGCCAATAATCTGATTCGCAAAGGGGAATTGGAGGCGGATGCCATCCGATCTAATGCCGATATTGTTGCCAAGCAGCAACAAGTTGAGCAGCAGCGTGAGTTTGAAAGGCGTTGGCAGCAGGAGAGACGTCGATTCCAGACAGAAGAAGAGCGGCTAAAAGTGCGCGAAGACAAGCTGGATGGCCGTATTGCCCTGACAGAAAAAAAGCTGGTCGACGTAGAACGGCGCGAAGCAGTCCTTACAGCTCGCAAAACCCAGTTAGACGAAGAGTCTGTAAGAATAGCTGAAACACAGGAAAAGCTGTTGACACAGCTCGAAAATATCGCCGGATTAAGCACAAAAGAAGCCAAGCAATTCCTCCTTGACGAAATTTCCGGAGAAGTCAAAAAAGATGCCGCAAATTTCATCAATAAAACAATCAAAGAAACGCACGACGAAGCAGAACGCGAAGCGAGTAAGATCATCGCCACAGCCATCAACCGCCTTGCTGTCCGATGCGTCTCTGAACTGACTGTTAATACAGTGGCCATTCCAAGTGAGGAAATGAAGGGGCGCATTATCGGACGAGAGGGACGCAACGTTCGCGCCCTGGAACGTGCCACAGGGGTCAACATCATCATCGACGATACCCCGGGGGCGATCGTCCTCTCCGGATTTGATCCGGTCCGTATGCAGATTGCCAAAATGGCGATTACAGATCTTGTTCACGATGGGCGGGTTCACCCCACACGCATCGAAGAAGTTGTGGAAAAAGCTAAGACAGATATGGAGAAATTGATCAGAAACCACGGGGAAGATGCAGCAATACGCGCTGGCGTCATGAATGTGCATCCTGAGTTGATTACCCTCCTGGGGAAACTGAAATTCCGCTTTAGCTATGGGCAAAACGTATTGGATCACTCGTTGGAAGTTGCCCACCTGATGGGGATTATGGCCGCTGAACTAGGCCTTGATGTTGCCCTCGCCAAAAGGATTGGCCTCCTTCACGACTTTGGAAAAGCTGTCTCCCATGAAATTGAGGGCACACATGCCATCATCGGACATGACCTTGCCCTAAAATATGGGGAAAGCAGACAAGTTGCCAACGGGATCGGATGCCATCACGGGGAAATGCCTGCGACAACAGTTGAAGGTTCCCTATGCAGTGCTGCCGATGCCATTTCTGCCTCGCGCCAGGGGGCGAGAAGTGAATTTGTTGAGGAGTATATCAAACGCCTAAAGAAACTTGAAGAGATCGCCGGCGATTTCCCCGGAGTCGAAAAAGCCTACGTCATGCAGGCCGGCAGAGAAGTTCGCGTTGTCGTCCTTCCAGACCTCGTCGATGATGACGGCATCGTAACCCTTGCCCGCGACGTCACCAAAAGGATCGAAAGTGAATTGCATTACCCCGGCAAAATCAAAGTCACCGTCATCCGAGAAAAGCGCATTGTTGAATACGCGGTCTGATTTGGTAAGAGTTCAATCAAGTCATTCCCATCAAATAGTAACGCAAATGGGTAGCACAAAGTAATCAAAAAATTTTACCTCTGCCAAGGTACAAGCGAATTATCCCTAAGATTTAGAAAGCTATAATCACCTGACCGAA
>JBAWVE010000116.1:0-7309 GCA_037147435.1 Parachlamydiaceae bacterium | reverse complement strand
CTGACAAAAAATACGCCCAAATCCCGGCGGTTGCCAATTTTTTCTCAGCCTCTCCCTCTTATTATCAATGAAATCCAATGATTTTTGTTACTTTTGGTGAAAAAATGCTCCAGCTTAGCAAGGGTTGTCTTCAGCTGCCGTTGCCGGAGTTGGCAGAGTTGTTGTTAAAATGGGATTCGTAAGCATGAACTTATTTGATTATATCACGGTACCTGTTCTTAACATGCGTCGAGAGCCTGAAGACCTATCTGAGGTTGTTTCTCAGGGCGTTTTTCCCGAGCCTGTTGAAGTTGTCTTGGAGACGGAGGGGTGGAGCTATATTAAAACGATTGCGGATGGGTATCCAGGGTGGGTTAAAAAGGGGGGGATCTGCCGCCGTAGCATGCCTTACCCACAGTGTCCGCCGGAATTATCGCTACAAATTAACCGCTTGTCCGCCCATCTATATCACACCAAAGATACGATTTATGGTCCTATTATGACTCTTCCTTTCGGATGCTGTTTGGATAGGATGGAGGAAGATGTTGACGGTCGTTGGTTTAAGGTGGTGCTTCCTGACGGATGCGAGGCTTATGTTCAGCGGGGAGATATATCGATTGGGGTAAGGCCGTTGCTGACTCGGGAAGAGATGTGTCAGTTTAGTCTTTTATTTTTGGGGTTGCCCTATACTTGGGGAGGGCGTTCTAGTTTTGGTTATGACTGCTCAGGGTTCGTACAGATGCTTTATCGACAAATGGGAGTTTATTGTCCGCGGGACTCACAGCAACAATTTCTATGGGAAAAGTTTTCTGAAATCTCTGTTGGATCGCTGAATCGCGGCGATTTAGTTTTCTATGGATTGGCTCCGGACAAGATACGCCATGTCGGTCTTTGGCTTGGCAACGGCCGGTTTATCCACGCTATTTCTGTCACTGAAAATGCCCCATACATTCGAATCAGTTCTATTAGCGATCCTGCATGGAATGGAACGGGTTACTATCCTTATTTTTCCGGTAGGACAATAAGTCAGTGTTCGTAAAGTAGTGGGAAAGCCGTTAACGAGCCCCTTCATAACTTTACGGCCTTGATCACCTTTTCGGTCATCCACACTGATAGCCGATGATCACCCGCACGTGGGGGATTTTCGGTCAAAAAAATAACATAACAGGATAGGCAGGATGGGTAGGATAAGCAGGATACCTTCGGTTGATGAGTTGTCTTTACCTTCACTTTGTGAGCACTTACCGTTATCCCAGCTGGATATTGCTTTCCCAACTTTTAATGTATTCAAGCAATTTGTCTCTTGAAGGGCGGCTGCGGAATAGTTCAAGGGCTTCGGGTTGGCTGCTGAGGTGGGCGATTTTTGCGAGCAGGTGCAGGTGTTTTTTGTCATCGCTGGCAAAGAGAAAAAATAGGGTGTGAACAGGCTTACCGTCAAGAGCTCCGTATTCAATTGGGTTTTCCAAAAAAACCACTGTGACAACATCGAAGTGGTTGCTTAGGAGAAAGTCACGTGTATGGGGAATGGCAATGCCATGATTGAGTGCTGTCGATTGCATTGATTCCCTATCGAGGAGCAAGTCGCTGATGACTTCATCATCGAGATTGAGGTCAGCAGCGATTTGCTTCATTGTCGTACGGATGATTGTTTCTTTATCATGTCCTGAAATGTTATAGAGTACCCCGCCTTTATTGATGGCGCGATAAAGACTGAACTGTTTGCTGCCTCGCTGGGTTTGGACCCCTGCCTCGGCAGACTCCTGGGGGGTGTCTCCGCCACATTTATTGGACTTTTGGCTCATCACCCAGTCTTCAATTTCCTGCCGGTTAAAACGGTATTGCTGGTTAATGCGGTAAGCGGGGATTTTTCCATCTACAAGCCATCGACGAAGGGTTGTTTCGGAGACGTTGAGTAGGTCAGCGACATCTTTTATTTTAAGGTCCATAAACACCCCTTTAGAGGTTCAGAAAAAATTTGCCTGTATTTTTTCCCAGTCTCTTAGCATTGTTTGAAAACCTCTATCATATCTTCTGGGAATTTTAGTGTTAACATTTTTTTTCGAATTTTATCTTCTTTGATGGCTTGAGTCAAACCAGAAAGTATCTGTAGATACTCTGTTTGTTTGTCATCTGGGCCGCCGATCAGGAAGATGAATCGGACTGGAGATCCATCTATAGCATTCCAATCCAACCCTTTATTGAGTATTCCAACCACAATAAAAAAATTATCATAAGAAGCTAACTTGGCATGTGGAATGGCTGTTCCCATTCCGATTCCTGTGGATACTATTTTTTCCCGGTCGATGATGGCTTCATAAAATGCATACTTATCGCGCAGTTTTCCGGCATTGTAGGCGATCTCGATGAGAGCCTTGATTGCTTCATCGCGTGAAGCTACATCGAGAAAAGCAATGAGATGCGGATCTAAATAGTCTGATATTTTAATCATATAAACTGCTGGTGTTACAAAACGCCGGTGTGACCAAATCCGCCGGAGCCACGAGCAGTTTCTGCAAGTTCCTCGACGGGGATAAATGTTGCCTGGACAACAGGCATTAAGACAAACTGGGCAATGCGCATGCCGGGTGTGACAGTAAAGGAGTCCTTACCAAAATTGATTAGAATGACTCCTACTTCGCCACGATAGTCGGCATCGATTGTTCCCGGAGTATTCAAAACGGAAATTTGGTTTTTCAATGCCAGGCCGCTGCGTGGGCGCACCTGAATTTCATATCCATGCGGAATAGCAAGGCGCAGTCCTGTCGGAATAAGGCGTGTACCACCTGCGGGAATCGTAATATTTTCTGGTATGAAAGCCTTCACATCTGCCCCTGAGGCACCTGACGTGGAGTAAGTCGGAAACTCTGCCCCGCGCTCGGCCTGTGTCGTAACTTCTACCTGATCGTGACTATCTTTACCTGGATGTTTGTTCATAAAATCTACCTTATAAGAGAGGGTCAAGGTGTACCACTAACGTGCGGAAAATAGCAATTTGATCCGCTTATGGTGTAATTCCGTTATTAAAAAAACTTAATAGTTCTAAGAGTTTTGTTCTCAGCTCATGCCGATTGACAATACAGTCTATCATTCCATGATGCAAGAGAAATTCTGATTCTTGTGCCCCGGGAGGAAGTTTATGGCCAATAGTTTGTTCGATAACACGCGGCCCTGCAAAACAAATCAGGGCATTCGGCTCGGCGATGATGATATCTCCCAAGGAGGCAAAAGAGGCTGTGACACCCCCTGTAGTAGGATTGGTCAAAATGGAGATGTAAGGAACGCCGGCATCGTGCAGTCTAGCAAGCCCTGCGGATGTCTTTGCCATCTGCATTAGAGATAGGGTAGACTCCTGCATGCGTGCCCCTCCAGACGCAGAAACAATAACAAGAGGGTATTTTTTGGCGACGGCCAATTCGATCAGGCGGGTAAGTCGTTCACCGACGACTGAGCCCATGGATCCCCCCATAAAATTGAAGTCAAGGACCGCAATGGCTATCGGAAATCCGTTGATCTTGCATGTTCCGGCGAGGACAGCTTCGTCGTTTCCTGACTTCTCTTTGGCTGCGGTCAGTCGTTTGGGATAGGGTTCTGTGTCAATAAATTCCAGGGGATCGCTGGGAAGGACGTCTGTAAACATTTCCTTAAATGAGTTTTCGTCAACCAGGGATTTGATCCGTTCATCAGCAGTGAGTCGATAGTGGTAGTCACATTTCGGGCAGCAGTTGCTATTCAGCTGCAGCTCATTTGTATGAACCAGCTCATTGCAGTGCGGACATTTAAGCCAGCCACTGAATCCATCTTTTTTGGTCGTTTGGATTTTGATCTTAGGTTTTGAGCGCGAAAATAATCCCATAATAAATTCTCGTATGTTGTGTTTGACTCAGTCTATCACAATTCCACAAGAGATTCAAGACTTGTAAAATTTAGCCAGCAATTGCTGAAATTTATCCCAGTAAAGACGATCGATGTCTAAATTTTTCTTTATTATTATTCTTAACATCGAGTATATGTGAACCTTTAGAAAATAACGAGGGTAAAAAGAAATGCATACTCTGATTGGAAAAATGACAGGTTCGCGCATATCATTGCTGTTAAGTTGTTTGATGGTTTTTTTGCCGTTGACTGTGGTCAGTGCCCAGTACGCGACAAACTCCTGTGGTTCTCAATGCACTTGCGGGTGCGCACAAGGGCACCCATGTACTTGTAAAAATGGTGAGACCAAGAGGGTGGCACCATGCGGTCATGAGTGCACTTGCGGGTGCACACAAGGGCACCCATGTACTTGCAAAAATGGTGAGACCAAGAGGGTGGCACCCTGTGGTCATGAGTGCACTTGCGGGTGCACACAAGGGCAACCCTGTACTTGCGCCCATCAAAACCAGCAAACAGATCCAACAAACTGCTGTACATGGAATCATTCTCGCGGGATTGTCCGTCCTATCGACGTCGATATAAACGGTAGAACAGTCATCAATGAGGGTGTATGTAGTGGTGGTTTCTGGCTTCCTGAGGATGCTCCGCTATTTCGTCCATTTATGGCTGATCCACGCCAAATAAATTTTTCTGCGGGATGGCGTTTTAATGATAATGCGATGACCAAAAATAACATTGATGTTTCTTATGGGGATTCAGTGGGTATTTACCGTTGGTTGGATGTCTGGCCATGGCATGGACAACTGCAATTGGACCTGGATGGTTGCCTATGGGCTGTTTTTAATCCTTGCTATGAGTCTGCTCCTTTAATGAATGCTGACTATTATGGAGGTCTTTCTCTTACCTATGCGATAGAAAGCTGGCAGTTTCGTGTGCGCGGCTTCCATATTTCATCGCATATTGGCGACGAATTCCTCTTGGATCACCCTCATTTTGATCGGAAAAATCCCAGTGCTGAATACCTCGATTTCTTTATTTCTCACGACTTGTCAGAAGAAATTCGTATTTATGGCGGCGTTGGTTGGATTGTTGCTCAAGACGAGTCTTTTAGATTTAGTCCATTTTACTCAGCTTTAGGAGCAGAAATGCGCCTTTTAAGTTGGGGATTCCTAGACTCTAAAGATGCCCTCTATGGATGTCCTATTTTTGGCATGTATTTCCGCCAAAGCGCCGATTTTAAAAGGCATGTTGATTCTACTTATGTGCTGGGCTACGAAATCGGGAAATTATGCGGGTTATACCGCAGATGGCGCTGTTTTTTGGAATATCATGATGGGTATTCTGTGGAGGGACAATTTTATAAGATCCCGACAGATTATTTAAGTGCTAGAATTACTTATGGGTTTTAAGCAATGACGCCCAACCCAGAACTTTCAGAAAAAGATTTCATCCAAGAAGGGTATAAGAAAAACCCCTTCCCTTTTTGGTTGTGGTTTTTTCTGCTGACATCCATGATCGCATTGATCTGGGGCGCCAGCAATTGGTACATGGGCAAAGTCTCTTTCCTGTATCAAGAGAGTCCGTTTCTTCAAGTGACCAATCGAGAAATGTCTCTTTTTCTGTGGCAAAATCCCGAATTTATGCGGATTAATGTTAAAGTGAAGACTGGATATCTTCCCGATTTCGACTATATTGATAAAGTGACCATCAATGTTGCCAATGTTGACCAATACGTTGCGGCCCCGCCGGAACTGCTTTTTCGATACCACACATGGAAGCGATTGATTAGCGATGAGTATACCCAGCGTCCGATTTCTAAGGCGGATTTTCAGGAGTTTTTGGGTTATGCTGAAGAGTGGCTCCCTCAGTATTGGCCCGATTCGCCGGTGGGATATATACAGCTTGTTAAGGGATTGTCTACCGTTAAGGAGAAAAATTTAGCAACATTACCTGATGAGATTTTGCCGAAATATGTAAAAATGGCGTTTCAGGGGTGGTACAACTTTTTCAAAGATGGCGAGGCAATCAATCGCCTCAAAGTCACCGAGACGCAAATGCGCGAGTTTTTAACGAAAAATCCTCACTATGCCCGCAACTACTGGTGTAATATCGTCAATGAACAGATTCCGGATTATCTTAAGCTGGGGGAAAAAACCGGCGATGCGGTTGTCCCGGCCAATGAATCCAGCTCATTTTTAAGAGTCGCGATCTACAATTACCTCAAACTTGGGGTATGACAAGCGGGAGGAACGAGAGTTTACGCACACTCCACCTTAAATCTAGCAACTGCAGTGGAAGCCGCACTATAAGCATATAAAATAATTTCAAGGTCCGAAGGCGCGAAGCGTTTGGCTTGCGTGGACTTGTCGTCGCTCTCAGATAGCTCGACTTGTCGAGCCCTAGATCCAGTAATCCTATCTTGTAAAATTCTCACCAAAACAATGATCCTAGGATTATCAGGGTTTCTTCTTCAGCCCGCCAAGTTGATTGTCGATGAGTTTTACGATAGCACCCTGCATTTCCATCCACTGTGCTGAGAGCTTGGCGACGGAAGTCTTGTCTGCGGCTGTCAGTTTGGGCAATTTTAGAATGGCAGCGAGTTTTTCCGGAATCTGCTTGCTGATAGTCAGTTTTTCCCTGAGATTCGGCTCTTGGATGCATTTAAGAAGTAATTTCTCAACTGTTTTGATTTCTTCGTTAACGGCCATAATCCCATCCTTTTTTTGAGGAAGTTGCACACTCTTCCGGTCTAGTAGTGCGACGCAAAATATTTTTTGCCACAACTTAAGGTTAAAATTATTTCTATTTAATTCCAACATAAATCATTCAACTGTGACGAATCCTTCGTGCTGTGTCAGACGATAAAAATAATTCGTAAAGCGTCATGGTTCATATGGTATTAGTTGGTAGATGAACATGTCTCTTTCGCCCAGGTACGAGGTTCTGGTGATTTTGTTTCAGCACGTAACCCCTTCAGAAATTCGTGTGATTGGCGCACTTGTCTACAATCTTCAGTACATAGTGTGCATTGCTTAGTGATTGGTAATTCTGACCGAAAAGGTGATCAAGGCCAAAAATGCGATCTATTTTTCCTTGCTCGAAGAATTCTGGTCTTTGAACTTATTTTGAATGTGGCTTACCACTGCTTTTGCTTGCGGGTTGTTATCTAATGCTAATAACTTGAAGTGAATCCACCATCCAAGATTAAATTAATTCCATCAATAAAATCTGATTGCTCAGTGATAAGAAATTTAATCGTTTGAGCCACTTCTTGTGGTTTAGCATGCCGACGAAGAGGGATTTTGGCTACTTCATTTTCCATTTGATCATCGTAACTTAATCCGTTTTCATAAGCTAACAGTTTTGCAGTGGCACTACCCAATTCGCCGGAAGCGCCAGTAAGGCATGGTTCAAATGAAGGTAACACAACAACGCTGAAAAAACTACGGGCTGACAC
>JBAWVE010000115.1:0-7345 GCA_037147435.1 Parachlamydiaceae bacterium | reverse complement strand
AGATTTTTGATTACTTTGTGCTACCCATTTTCGTTCTATTTTGAACCATGCCGAAAAAAGGGCAAGAAAGAGGGTTGAATCGTACCTGATGTTGTGTTGAGAAATCGTGATACAGTGTCCCTGTTGTCCCTTGAGTCCCTGTTGTCCCTTGTGTCCCTTGTGTCCCTGTTGTCACTTGCGTCCCTGTTGTCCCTTGCGGCTCTCAACTTAACACCCCTGAAATTTGGGCTTGAGTTCTTTCATTCTGGAAGTTATGCTGAGGCAGGCAAAAATGAAACAAAACATTCCTCTTTTAACCATCGATGACCTGCGAATATCCTTTCGCAGCCCCAGCGGAATCCGCGAGGTTGTCCATGGGGTAAATCTATGCATCCATCAGGGCGAAGCTTTAGCGCTTATTGGGGAATCTGGCAGTGGTAAGAGCATTACAGCCCAGGCAATTTTGCAGCTTCTGCCTGTTTATGATACCATTACCCGGGGTAGAATTCTCTTTAAGGGTGAAGATTTGTTGGCGAAAACACCACAGCAGATGACCTCTATTCGTGGGCAACAAATTGGGATGATTTTTCAGGATCCGATGACCTCTCTCAATCCGACAATATCTGTCGGTAAGCAGATAGCAGAAGTTCTTATTCGCCACAAAAAACTTTCGTATACTTTGGCAAAGAAGCACTCCATTGAGTTGCTCGATTTAGTGAGGATAGACCATCCGGCAGAACGGTATAACGCGTATCCTTTCCAACTGAGCGGCGGGATGAGACAACGTATTTTGATTGCGATGGCAATTGCCTGTGAACCGCAGTTACTGATCGCTGACGAGCCGACGACTGCGCTTGACGTAACCATTCAGACCCAGATTCTTGAGTTGCTGCGAGAGCTCAGGAAAAATATTGGGATGAGTTTATTGTTTATCACCCACGACCTTGCGGTTGCTTCCAGCTTATGTGACAGGGCAGCTGTGATGTATCAGGGTATCATCGTCGAAGAAGCCCCAGTGGACACCCTATTTTCAACGCCTCAACACCCCTACACAAAAGAATTACTAATACCCGTATGATTAAGCTGCAAAAAATCTGCAAACAGTATCTCTCAGGCAAACGGATGCATTGCGCAGTGGACGGGGTTGATCTGCACATCCGACAGGGTGAAACTTTAGGTCTTGTTGGGGAATCTGGCAGCGGGAAATCGACGTTAGGTAAGATCATCCTTGGTCTGGAGCAGCCGACATCAGGACAACTTCTCCATCACAACAAAGAACGCTCGAAGCTAACAAAGCGTGAAGTGCAACAACTCTGTAAAGAGATGCAAGTTGTCTTTCAAGATCCGTATTCTTCGTTAAATCCACGAATGACCGTCGAAGATATTGTAGGAGAGGGAATGGACATCCATAAAATTGCCACGGGGACAGCACGCAGAGAAAAAATCATTTCGTTACTTACTGCCGTGGGCCTTGAGCCTTCGATGATGCAGCGCTTTCCGCACCAATTCAGTGGTGGGCAGCGGCAAAGGATCTGCATTGCCCGCGCCCTTGCCGTCGATCCCGGCTTTATTGTCTGTGATGAACCTCTTTCTGCCTTGGATATTCAGACACAAAGACAGATCATGGCTTTGTTCAAGCAACTCAAAAGGGATATGGGTTTAACGTTTTTGTTTATTTCGCACGATTTGCATGCCGTCAGGTCTATTGCCGATAACATTGCCGTCATGCATTGCGGGCAGATTGTGGAATATGCCCCGACGGAAGAGTTATTTGCTGCGCCGAAACACCCTTACACTCAAAAGCTTCTGGAGTCTTATAGCGTCAGAAAGCACGGCACGCTGTCCGTCAAAGTTGAAGGGCCATAGAATTGAATGGGGCCTGGAGCTAGATATTCGTCTTTAGTAGCCCACCGGGCGCGGTGTGTTTTGAAGAAGGAGAACGCCTTGCCATCCAGATCCACCAGCGTTTTTCTAATCACAGGAACGCTTTTACCTCCCCTTTTTTCCAGGTGCATGAGTTGCGTCAGAGGGATGCCGCCGGCTTGCCATGAATCCACTGGGGAAGAAAGATGATTGAGATAACAGATGTAACCTGTCAGCCCGCTTTTCAGAAGGATCGCCGCGACGCGTCCGAGGGCGTAGCAATATTGACTATCAAAGTTTGAGGGTAGTGCTGAGCGCCCTTCATAACCGCAAAAATGTGAAATAGAGTCGAATTTTCCCTTGTACATTCCGGAGGCTGCACGTTTCTTGAGAGCTGCTTGGACCATGTCGATCAGCATCTGCTCAGTCTCAATTCTCGAAACCTGAACATTACCGTGTGGATCGCGTCCGATCAGCAACTGCTCCTGAATGGATTGAGGAAGAATGGAAAATGTCGCCTGCGCAGCTGGAGACAGTAACCCTGTAACATCCTTGTGCGTGAGATCTTTTTGGGAGAGATGTGTATTTAATTCATCAATCAGGATATTCACTTCTGGAATGAATTCAATGAGCCCCTCAGGAATTAAGATCACCCCATAGTTTTTCCCAGCAGAGGCACGCGCACAGATTAGGTCGCACAGAGATTCGACAATTCCGCTCAATGTCTTTTTTTCTGCAGCGACTTCTTCGCTGATGATTGCCATGTTAGGGTGTGTCTTCAAGGCACATTCTAAAGTGATATGCGAGGCGGAACGCCCCATCAACCTGATGAAGCAGTAATATTTCTTTGCTGATAATCCATCACACATTAGATTACCGATTGTTTCAGCGTACACTTTGCACGCTGTATCGAATCCGAAAGAAATTTCTATCAAGTCGCTTTGCAGGTCGCCATCAATAGTCTTTGGCACGCCCACAACTCGTGTATGGCATCCAGCAGCAAGAAAAAACTCTGCCAAAAGGGCAGCATTGGTATTGGAATCGTCCCCACCAACAACGACAAGACCGTCAAGGCGATTATCCCGGGCAGTTTTTTCTGCAGCACGGAATTGTTCCTCAGTTTCAATTTTTGTGCGGCTGGATCCGATGATGTCAAATCCCCCTTGGTTCCTGTATCCGGCCAGAAGAGCTTCTGTGATTTCGATCCATTGGTTGGTGATGATGCCTGTAGGGCCATTGAGGAATCCAATTAAAGAACTTTCAGGGTGCAGTGCTTTCAGGGCATCAAAAAGACCAGAAATGACATTGTGTCCGCCAGGGGCCTGTCCTCCTGAAAGGACAACGCCGACGCGAAGCGGTGTCGCAGGGTGTGGAATTTTCTCATCTTTACCAATGTGAAAAAGAGGCTGTTGGGATGTTTTGGGGAACAAATTGGCGATTTGCGAACTACAGGGATGGCTATCGCTATTCCGGATTAAATTCGCCAAGTGAATATTTTCGAGAATTTTTGGCAGTTTTGGTTGAAAGTGCAACCGGGCATCTTGTAATTCACTGAGCATGATCGAAGCCTTATGTATTTACAATGTTTTCTTAAACCAATTGAGGGTTTCATCCATGGCTATTTTCAGTTCTTTGCTCTCGATGAAATCGTGGTCGCTCTTGGGTAAAAGAATAAATTTTGACTCAGCTTTTGCCAGACTACGCCCCTCGCGATAGCGATCAGCATGGTACGGCAGCACAATTGTATCAAGCTCCCCGTGAATGTGTAATAAGGGCACATGATCCAGCTGTTTTAAGTGGTCGTCCATATGGAGACTGAATAGCTGCTTGAAGAAATTCACGCCGGGCACTTGTCCATTTACGCGCATTGCTTCTTGCCTCGCCTCATCACTTATCTCTTGCGTATGCAACTGATGCCATAAACTTTGCCACTGCGAACCGTCATACACAGGAGCCCAAATAACCATACTTTTAATATGAGTATCCTGAGCTGCAGCGATGATCGAAACGGCCCCTCCAATAGAACGGCCAAAAATCCCAATCCGATTGCCGTCGACATCAGGACGCTGGCGTAGATACTCCAACGCCACACTGACATCGCTAACTTCGCTCTCCAGGGTAGCCTCTGAAAAATCACCTTCGCTATCGCCAGAGCCGCGGAAATCAAAACGGAAGGAGGCAATGCCATAACGACTGAATTGTTCAGAAATATTGACATAAGCCCGGTTTTTTCCGCATTTATCGCCGGCCAGGCCGTGACAAATCAGTACAGTAGGATATGGAGAAGGCATTGTGGGACGGTGGAATATCCCAAAGATATCCTGCCCTTGATTCACCAATACAACACTTTCTCGTTTTTCTATCTTGCTCACTAGCACTCCGGTACGTTTACAGCGAGTCCTCCAAGGGAGGTCTCTTTATATGTCGATTTCATGTCATGCCCTGTCTGCCGCATGGTTGCAATGACTTGATCCAGTGAGACGCGGTGGCACCCATTGCCCTGAAGGGCTAGCAGAGCACCATTGATCGCTTTGATTGCCCCCATCGTATTGCGCTCGATGCAGGGAATCTGCACTAGACCCATGATAGGATCACACGTGAGGCCCAGATTGTGCTCCATGCCAATTTCCGCGGCATTTTCAATCTGTTCATTCGTTCCACCAAGCGCCGCAGTCAAGCCAGCCGCTGCCATCGAACAGGCAACGCCAACCTCTCCCATACACCCCATTTCTGCAGCGGATATTGAGGCACCTTCTTTGTATAAAATGCCCATTGCTCCGGCTGTGAGCATGAAAGTGATGATTCCATCTTCCGTGGGATTTTCCGTCTTCATTTCGTAGTAATGCATGACTGCCGGAATCACGCCAGCAGCGCCATTTGTGGGTGCTGTGACAACGCGTCCTCCCGCAGCATTCTCCTCATTGACGGCCAAAGCCCATAGACTGACCCACTCCATAATTTCTGCGGGATTTCTCTTCCGATTGGGATCCATCAATGAATGGAACAGACCAGGAGCCCGCCGCTTCACATTCAAGCCGCCAGGAAGGATCCCTTCGTGGTGGCAGCCGCGCACGACGCACTCTTTCATGACGTTCCAAATTCTAAGTAATCCGTCACGAATTTCCTGCTCAGAGCGCCATGTCAGTTCGTTAGCCATCATTAATTCACTAATTGTCATCTGATTATCACGGCACATCTGTAGAAGCTGATCGCCGGTATAGAAGTGGTAAGGGAGCTTGTGTGTGTTCTCTACAATATGTTTATCGCTGCTGGCAGCTGCGTGGTCAACGATAAATCCGCCGCCTACAGAGTAATAAACCTCTACTTTAATCTCTTTTCCATGTGCATCGTAAGCATGGAATCGCATGCCGTTGGGATGGAATGGTAATTGTTTGTCGTAGTGGAAGATAAGTTGTGTGGTTTCGTCAAAGGGAACGGGGTGCTGTCCAAATAAATTGAGAATATGCGTGGAGCGGATTTTATTTACTCGTTCATGAACCTGATTGGGGTCGATACCGTCAGCGGTCTCTCCTTCCAATCCGAGCAGAATAGCAAAATCTGTAGCGTGTCCTTTCCCCGTGAGTGCAAGGGAACCATATAGGTCGACTTTGACGCTGGCAGTTGTATTGAGCAGGCCTTCCTGAAATAGTTTGAGAACAAACTGTCGTGCCGCCCGCATCGGACCGACCGTATGGGAGCTGGAGGGGCCAATGCCTATTGAAAAGAGATTAAATGTGCTGATGGCCATAAATTAATTTCTCTGGTAATGGGTGTTTTTACTATGTCTTACGCTGTTAGTGTCTAATTCCATAAGTGTAAACGAGGCGTGAATTAAACGCAAAGCTGCATAAGGGCGAGAGGCTTGATTAATTTTGAAGGTTATCAATGTATTCAGTCAAATAGTGGGCTAAATCATGAAGACAATGTGTCCTGTCATCAGCGCTCCCATGGCATTTTGCGGAATGCTTTTTATTTTCTAGGGATTTAAAGTCCTGGTAAGCCTCTTGTATATGCCCATCAAGCTCTTTAACCGCTTCTGAATGGTGTTGATCCATAGGATCGACCCATGCGGAATTAACTTCTGTAGTCACCTTAAACTCAGCTTCAGAGATTCCTAAACGGGCACCAACGAGTAGGCACCTGCCCAGTCGATAAATTAAACCATCGTTTTTTACTATAATCCTGCCATCTGAGCCTGAAGAATACCGATGGTCCCTATCATTCTTCACGACAATGACATTTAATCGATCCGGGAGTTTGCTAACAAGCCTTCTCGTCTTTCTTGGGGGATGTTCAGCACCATGAGTTAAAGGGAAAAGACTGATGCCAACGCGCTCGATTTGATTCATAATCACCTCTGACACTAAGATTCGGAAGAAAATAAAAATTTAATTAATTCCTAGCAAAAACCAGATTTTAAAGCAAAAAACAATGTGCCTATACCCACAAATATTCTAAATTTTGATTAAAGCATAGCTGCCAACGTGCCTGTACTTTCTCCTGGTGTTGCTTCGATTCCAGTCCCTTGGATAAGACTGTTAAGCAACGGTAGTTTTGCTTTAATGCGAATCAACAAGTCGGTTCTTTCATCCGATTCATCTAAAGTCTCAAGGTAGCTTGCAATCCCATCATAGGTGGCCTGCACCTCGGTGAGGGCCCTTTTCTTTTGCGATTGAGCAAGAGCAGCAGCCTGTACTCCATATTCCGTGCTTTTTGCAAACTGTCCGTTACCGGAAGATACGCCGCCAACGAGAGCTAACACGCCTCCCCAGATTGCCACAACCTCAGGCACTGTCATTCCTGTCATCGGAGTAGTTACCTCTGCTATTTCTTTGTCTAATGTCAGCCGTGTCACGAAGGCTGTGAGACAGCCCCCTATGGCGAATTTTCCAGCAGTAAATACACCCTGCTTAATTGAATTACCAAAACAGCGGACTTTGTACATCCATCCGAATGTATTTTCCTTCATACTGATAATTCTTCCTTTTATGCGCGAAGGAATGGCAATTTCTTTGAATTGTTCGATAGAAGAATAAGCTAAAAACTCAGCGTTAAACTTATTATGCCTAAGAGATGATGGGGTTTTAAGGGCTATAGCGCCTCGTTTAAGTTCGTCCAAAATAAGTTTGCAGGGCTGAAGGATTTTGACAATTTGCGCCGATTCCATGGGGAACGTTGACAACAACATGTGTTCAATTTCTGGCATCTTTTGCTGTAGAACTTCCAGTTCTCCACGGATTTCCAGCGTCTGCTTCGCCGAGTCTTCACAAGCTGTAAGTTTTGCTTTGATAGTTGCTGCAACTTCTGCGAATATAGATTCAAGATTTTCTTTCATGTATTACAGAGCGGCCTCCTGTTTGGATTCTTTGACGTGCTCGATTTTGTCATAATGCTCCTTAGCACCCTCAGCAGCTTTCATCATAATCCAGAGGGGCAAGGCAATCGAAAGTAACGCCCCAAACTGTATAACTCTGCTTTTCATTTCATCCGCTGAAGGTCTAAA
>JBAWVE010000114.1:0-7352 GCA_037147435.1 Parachlamydiaceae bacterium | reverse complement strand
CATCAACCTTAAAAATCTAAAACTATGAAAAATGAAATGCAAAAAGCTAGAATAATATAAGATGATAAGTAATTCCAATACCAATAAACGGGCTTAAACCTGTGCGAGTAGCACCCCATCCCCCAGTTAAGCCGACCGACCATTTATTAGGAGGCTTCGATGGCAAAGTAATCGTTTCCTTTATCTTAAACGTTTTATTATAAATAGTCATGCTATCTAAGATTGCACAATATCCACTTACCACAGCGCGGTAGTTGCTATCGGCATACACCTTCCTACTAATTGGTATATCGACCAATAATGGCACGGAATCAACAGTACCAGGTAATGTATCATGAATCACCTCGCCAGTTTCATACTCTTTCACTGGGTAAGGCTTTACGACTTCCAATGTATCGTGAATAACAGTCGTGTCAATCTGATGCACTGGAACAGAAGGATTTGTTCTATTCCCAAAAATGAGAATCAGAACAAGAAAAGTGACAATAGCCACAAAAATGATATTTTTCATTGACTCAAAAAATTTAATGGTGGATACACAATACCTCTCTCAAGTAGCTGCTCTCTCATTCTATTTCGTCGGATGATGTAAGCTTGAAAATTCCGCCAGAATGTATTTTTCTTTTTCATAATCCGGTTACAATTTCGACTAATGCCTTAGCCAGGTTCTGAACTAACTTATCTTTACCGATGCGATAAAGCAAAGCATCCTGTTTATTGCTCACAAAACACACTTCTATCAGAATATTATTGCAGTTCGGTTGGCGAAGTATGCCCAACGTGCCGTGTGCAGTTTGCGATTCGGTTTTGATACCTCGGTTGTTCGTGCCGATCGTGTCCACAATCAGCGCATTCAGCTTCAGGGCAATTTTCTGTTCCACAGATGTGCATTTCTCCGGCACAATCGTTTCTGTTCCGTTGCCTTGAGCGTTGGCGCTTGCATTGAAGTGCAATTCTACCAACAAATCTTTTGGGCTGACCAATCGGGTAAGCCATTGCAGCACAATGGGAAGTTTATCCGTATTTCGGTCAGTTACCACTTGTATGCGTCCAGCAATAGCCTTTACGATATCGTCGCGTAGTGCGATTGTTTCTGCACCTTCGTCAATAAAACCTGATGCGCCTGTGCCTGGTCCATTGTGGCCAGCTGTTAAATATAGCTTAGTCATACTTTTACTTTTAATGTGCTTAGTTTCTCTATCGAGTCGTTCTGATTCACCCAACGACTGCTTTTATTAATCCTGAATATTCACTAGAAATGTGCCTACCACTCCGAAGCCTATAGCGATATATCCGAGTACATCGTGCGCAGAAGCAAAAGCTGAAGCCGATATAAACGCTGAAACGCTCACCAGTGCTGTGCCTATTTTACCCCATTTAGCAGGAGTTGGGTTATTTAGATTTGAAAGTTTCATGACTTACTTATATTAAAAAGTTTTTCTACTTCAGCTACCGGTAGTCCTGTTTTTCGGGAAATTTCGCCGATAAGCATTTTCTTTACTAACTTAGCGCCGATTAGGTCGGGCTTGATAATGAGCATGTGCGCCAGTGCGCTGAAGAACTCTGCACTACACAGCACTACAGTCACCAACACTGTGAGATAAGACAAATCACCAGGTACAATTTTATCAATGATAAGCGGCATATAAAATAGTGTCACATACATCACCAACTTAATGGCGGTACTTGTCAGCGCATAACTAATATGGAATTTACTCATTTTAGCACTGCTCCAACAACCAAAAAACAGGTCGATAAACAATGCCAGTAAAATCCAATGAATCAACATCGCTTTATCTCCGAAAACGGTAAACATAAACGTCATCCCCATCATGGCCCAGCCAATGGCGGTCGACAATACTTCTTTTATCTTAAAAAATAGACTTTCTGCAATTTCTGCAACTTGCATAATTGGATTCGCTGGCATTACATTTCAATTTTTGAATAAACAATATGTTATTTTCCCAAATGGGGTTTGGCTACCAAGTCCCCGACGAATTCAAAATCTTCACTTTATTATCTAGATCTTGTTTCGTATTGGCTTTCAATGTATCCGTTCGATGGGAACTATTGTTATACCACAGAAAATAATACATCCACAGTCCACCGTTGTTGTAGCAAGTATAATGATGCACCACATGATACGAATTATTATAATATCTAACTGGCGAATAAGTCCTGCTCGACGATGTACTCTGAATAGGCGAAGTGATTCTGACCGAAGGTGAATACCTCACTACCGAAGGACTAACCTTTGCTTGCGATGCCACAAAATAACTCTTCGATGCTACAGAGTGCGAACCATAACTTGTCGAAGCAATATTATGAGAGCTGCTACTTGACGAAAAGCTAGAGTGACTCGACGAACTGGAGTGAGATGAACAACTCGAGTGAGATGCACTACATACACCACCCCTACAAAATGCGCTTAGTGAAATCATCACCAAAAGCGACAAACACATAATTAACTTTTTCATAACATTGTTTTTTATTGATAAATAAATAATTTGAATACAAATTTCACTCGATTCGAAGTAAAATAAAAGGACAACTTTACCCTATCTACTCTTCGCCGCTATCATCCGATCATATAGTGCCGTTTGCTCTTTCAGCCCTTCACGTCCGGCGATAGACACTATGCCGCGCATCGGTTTATCCATCTTAGCTTCAAGGCGAGTTAATACATCCGTCAGTCGGTTTGTGTCCATCGTATTATTCGATTGAGGTACTCCATTTACCAGACCACTTGCTTGTGCTGTGGTGCGGTTAGTTTGTGAGTATCCACCATCATACATACCTCTTACGCGTATGTTTTGCAAAATCTCGGTGGTGTTCATCATCCGGATACGTCCTGTTTTCTGTGCATTATTAAAAATGTCGTAAAACTGATTCACATGAGGATTCGCCACTCCGTCGTTGTTGCCCACAAACTCGTTGGAGTGAATGGGTATCACTCCGGCTTCGGCTCGTGAGTTTCCCCGACGGGTATAACCTTCCACATAATCACCAGAATATCCGCCAGAGTAAAGTCCCGATTTTGCTTGATCTCGTGCTTGGTTGGCTACTGCAAGTTGTGCAGCTCCAGCAGCCACCGCGGCAGCAGCGGCAATAGGTGCTAGTACAGGGCCAATGATAGGAACAGCCAATGCCGAAGTATATGCCGTGATGGCAGCAACAGCCGTTTGAGCAACAATCTGAGCTGCTGTCAGAATAAACTGTTTATCTGCCCATTTCCTGCGCACTTCAGCAAGCTCTTTTTCTTTTTGCTCTTCTAGTTTGGCTACTTTCTTTTGGTTTGTTCCAGCTGCTTTTATCAGTTTGGCATACTTCATCTCCACAGCCTGAGTTTCTACCTGTTGAAATCCCGATGCTGCATTCGCCAATGTGCCAGCTATGTTGCCAATCTCTTGGGCAGCTTTGCCATAGTTCTCAATTCTTTTGAGATTATACTCTTTATCCAATTGCGCTTTTGCGGCTTCTTCTTCGTCCTTGTCGATAATGCCTTTTTGTCGCCACTCCGCCAGTATGTTGGCTTCGGTCTTCTTCCACGCTATCAGCTTGTCGGCTTCGGTGCCATATTTATCGGTGAAAGCGGCTCGTTCTTTGGTTTTATCATCTTTGTTTTCTTCCTTTCCAGTGAGTGCGAGTGTTTTTTTAGTCAACTCTTCAGCTTTTTCAGGAGTCATTCCGGCGTGTATCAGTTGTTGTTTGAATGCTTCAGACTTTATTCTTAGCACTTCTTCCTGATATTTTTTTTCAGAAATCAATCCGGCTTTGTGCTTTTCGTTTAGCAATGCCAATTCTTTGTTTTGCTCTTGGGTCACTAAATCCATCGGGCTGATGGCTAAGGCTTCCCGCTCTTTAGCGTATTTTACTTCAATAGCAAGAAGTGCATCTTTATACTGCTGTTCGGTCATTTTACTCCGATCCAGCTTATTTTTTTCTTCTTGTTCGGCAGTTTCTGATTTCTTGAGCGCAAGGTCGGTTTCGTCTTTGCGCTTTTTCTCGTAGTCTTTGAAGAGTTTCTCCAGGTCAGCAATAGTTTTTTTCTGGATTTCGAGTTTTTTATCGGCTATTTGCTTATCGATATCGCCCGTTTCGCGACCAAACTTTATGAGCTTTGTCCGTTTCTTTTCAAGATAAGCAAGTTCGTTTACTTCATTCTCTGTTTGATACTGCTCTTCGGTTTTATTATTATTATATAGCTCGGTCGTCAATAGTGCTTGCTGTTTTTTATAATTATCTTCATCGATTTGAAGTTCTTTATCTTGGGCTGCTTTCAATTTTGCCAATTTATCTTCAGGTGTTTCGCCGCTTTTTGATGGGTCTTTAGGTTTAGGTTTGTTCATATCAACCTTGGCAGATAGATCTACTTGTTTTTTGTGGTACTCTGCATTTTCTGCAAGTATTCTATTGTTTGAATTAGTCTCAATTTCAAACTTTTGAGCTGCTGTCAGCCCAAATACAGCCAAAGATTCATCATGTTCTTTCTTGATGAGTACAATCCTTTGTTTATATTCTTCAATTAATCGATTCCACTCTTTTTTTCCTTTAGCGTTCAGGTTAGCAGATAGACTTTTAGTATCAGGGTCAATAAATATTTGCCCAAGTTCATCGGCAAGAGTTTTTTTTGCTTCACCCAATGCCGTTATTTCTTCATTAATAGCATCTATATCTTTTTGTATAACCCAACGTTGGTGAGTATTTGTTGAGTTAGCTAATTTTTCCACAAGAGGAGCTTTCTCTTTTTCTTTTAATCGTTGTTTTTTAGTTAATTCTGCATACTCCTCTTTAGCAGCTGTTAGTCTTATTTCTCGCTCCAATTGGGTTAGGTATGTTTTCAATGCACCTGTATTTTCAGTAATTATTCGTCCCTCTTCGTTGATGACGGCATTATACCCAGGTATTATCTTATGCAATTGCTCAATGGCTGCACGTCGGCGATCAAGTGCCAACTTTTCGTTATGAATAGCAGCTACCAAATAGTCAATTTTCGAGGCGTGCTCTGCCATTCCTTCATCTACTTTTCCTTGTATAGTTGCATGCGCTTTCTGGGCTTCTGTTAGTTCTTTTGTTCGGGTGGCCAAAGTATAAACAGCCACACCCAAAGCTGCCACAGCCATTAGTATTGCCCCAAATGGATTTAAGCCTAAAGTTTTAAAGAAATCAATCATTGCCAATCGTGCCAGCTTGGTTGAACCATTCAACACAGCAAATGCAGCAGCCTGAAGATATGTGGCCGCAGTGGAAACCTTTTTCGCCTGAATCTCTAGCCATTGTGCTGCAGCAGATAAGATAGTCTCATCTTTAAATTTTGCAGTCCAAAATACATTTAGTTTTGTTGCTAAAACATATGCTCCCAACACGATAGTCGTTTTCACAATCACTCCCCCCCATTTCCCAAACCAATCTACTAAACCTGGTAATGCTTGCACAGTTTTCGAGAACCATCCTGTGAGCATCGACATAGCAGGTTGCAGCTTGTTCACTAAATCTATTCCTGCAATCTTCATCTGATTCACACTTTGTGCCATCTTGGCTGCTGGAGTGGTGCTATTGATAGCCGCTTGCTCCATACCTACGGCAGTGCCTGTCACCGCTGTAGTCAACTCCTCAAATCGTTTACGTTGGTCAATAATAGTCTGAGCAATCACCACATTATCTATTCCAAACAACTCTGCCATTTTCGAGAATCCTCCTTTTCCAGAGAATTTCGTATTCAGCGTTTCCAATGCCTGAGTCATCCCCACAACTCTTGGGTTGGTTTCATCGGCTCCTTTCATCAGCTTCACGAAGAAGGTCTTCAGCCCAGTTCCAGAAATCTCTGCGGCATGGCCTTTTTCCCCGAGCGTTTCTATCAAAGCCACGGCTTGTTCTACAGGCACGTTTGCCAATTTGGCAACTGAGCCAAATTTGGTCATGGCTTCCGATATGTATGGCACTTCTTTTGCTCCAGCTTGCGATCCTGCTGCAAGCACATTCATATAGTGTGCCGCTTCACTAGCCGACACACCATATTGGTTCATCATATTCGTCAATCCTTCGGCAGCTGGCACTACTTCCATTTTAGAAGCAGTGGCGAGTATCAACGCCTGTTTAGTCACTTCATTCAGCGCATCGGCATCTTTCAGCAGTTCCGGCTTTTGGCTTCCTACCTTGGTGTAAGCATCCACTATCTCTTGAGCCGATTGGCGGATGCGAATGCCTGTTCCCTCCAGTTGGTTCACCGACATTTTCTTAGCCATTTCGGTCAGTCGGTCCACATCGTCCTGTCCAAGTCCGGTGAGGGCTTTGAGGTTCGCTTTCGAATCCTCCATTTTGTCGCGTTCCTCTTTCAGGGCTTTGAAACCCATAGCGATGCCGGTGAGCGATGCAGCAAAGGCGGTTGCCATAGCAAAATAGCGATTGAATCCATCGGCCATTTTGCCTAGTGAGAAATGAGTTTCTTGTGCAGTGCCTTTCAGCTCACGAATTCGACCTTTAACGTCGTTCAATTGATCGTTATATTTTTTGTAAAGAGGAGAATCACCAGGCACTTGTGCCAAAATGGATGACAACTCTTTCTGTCTCCTATTCAGTTCTTTAAGCGACAAATTGGTGAGTCCTATTTTTTCGTAAATAGCGTCATGAGCTAGCTTTAACTCTTTCATTCGATTAGAGGCATCAATCCACGCTTCAGTTCCCTTTTTTGCTTTCGATAGTTCTATTTGCACGTCTTTCATCTGGTCTTCGATTATTCGAAGCTGTTTGCGACTCTCGTCGTTTTTAATGACTATCTCAAGTTCTACTCTATCAATCTTTAAACTCATATCAATCAAATTTTGGTTGATACAAATTTCACGCTATCAAGATCGAAATAAAAGGACACAAAAAGCCCCATCTATGTCAATAGACAGGGCTTTTCGAGAGCTAAAAATCAGACGACTAGGATTCTCTGTTTTTCAGAATTCCGATAAGTCTTTCTCGTTCCTGGTCGCCAAGTTCATACATCAAAATACCTATTAGACGATTCATGGCTCCAAAAGCATTCTTCGAATACCAATCCACGTTTTTAGGTCGTTTTTTCATCGAGTTTTGTTTATGACCCCATATCAGGCTATTGGTATTTACTTCATCCTTTCGTTTTCTCTTCAGCTTCGAACTTCTTATTTCCAAAAATCGTCCATACATCAAGAAACTTACATTCAGTACCCAATCATTGCCTCTCCGAGTCACTTTATAATGGAGAGATTCGAGCAGCTCATCGCTCACCCGAATGTTTTTCCCCTCAATGCTTTCCACAAACAAATCGAGGAGATACTCGCCATGCTGGTCGAGTACCTCCTGTTGGAATAAAAATTCTATCTCTTTGT
>JBAWVE010000113.1:0-7558 GCA_037147435.1 Parachlamydiaceae bacterium | reverse complement strand
TTTTGATTACTTTGTGCTACCCATTTTCGTTCTATTTTGAACCATGCCCTTTTTTCTCTCCTTTTGTAGCCCACACCCAAGTGGAGCGAGCCTGCGAGCGGAACGCGGGTGTGGGGAACGAACAAAAGTGTGAGTTAACCAGGGACTGGTTCCTCTTTTTTGTTTTTCGACAAAGCAAAAAAGAGGAACCAGTCCCTGGTTAAGTCTCGTGCCTACGAGGTACCCACACCCGCGTTCCGCTCGCACGCTCGCTCCGCTTAGGTGTGGGCGAATGATTGATTAGCGATACTTCTGAACTAAATCCGAAATGCTCTTTGTTCTGTTACCCTAAATAACCCCATTTTGAACCATACCAAACTTGGGGTGTTTTTATGACTTAGACAAATACCCCAATTTCCATCCCTCAAGGCTCATCCCTATAAAATCCTGCCGCTACATCCTGCCTATCCTGTAAAACTCCCTCACACAACACGCCGTTACACAAATGCAGCAGTTCTGCAAAATTCTGACCAAAAGTCAACACTATAGAGGTGGTCAAGGCCAGTGTTTTCGAGTCCACTCACACCTTCAGTCTAAATTTATAATATGACAGTTCCCTTTCGAATTCAGACGGAACTATGAGCTCGATAAGTAGAGCGATAGGATAGCGGCGACAAGTCGCCCCCACTCCAAACGCTTTGCGCCTTCGGGCTTTCAAAATATTTATGAGAGGGAAGTATTAATGTCGGGGACGACAACGATGTTAGGGTGAACCTTGGCACGGATCACCTGTTGGATATACGACAGCGTGGTGCCGATCGACGAATAGCATGAGGTGCACGACCCCTGATAGGAGATGACCAGTTCTTTGTCATTCAGCAAGTTTAATACGGTCACTCCGCCGCCATCCAGAGCGATGTAGGGGCGTAAATCTTGATCCATGACCTGTTCGATCACTGCGATTTTCTTCTTTAAGGGCAGCTCCATCCACCCTGGATAACCTCCAGGGACCACCTGACCGAAATCCGCGGGGACAGGCGGTGCGATATACGTGTCGGCAAATGGAATGTCTGTACACTGTTCAGCAGCTTCATCAATAGCCTCAAGAACCAAATTAAGATGGGGGTACGTCTCTTTCGGAAAAGCGGGAACGTCCGAACGGTCGCGCATCTGCTTGTCGATTAAGTCTGCGGTGACACGCCTTGCCTGATCGTAATTTTTCCCGATAAGAAGCTCGCAGGTTGCTTCGGCAGCTCCGATTAACACCGATTGTCCATAGACTTGGAATTTGGCATCTACAATGATGCCATCGTCTTTATCCACCAACCAATAGATAATGACGGCATTGCCAGCCGCAACACTCCCCCCTTTTCCCTGAGCCAGACGCATTAAACGGGCTTCGGCTTCTTCGGAGGTGAACCATCCCACGCTGCGGGGATTTTCAATCTTTGCCGTAAGTTTTTTGCTGTAACGCATCCATGGAAAGGACGCAACTAAAGTAGCGATACCCATTAGACCCCTCCGCATAGTTTTGAGGAAATTTTCCGGAGATGACTTACACAGTCTGCTATGATTTCGATCGCGCGATCGATCTCATCCTCTGATGTTTCTCTCGATAAACTAAAGCTGAGGGCACTATGAGCCAACGATTCTTCGACTCCGGAAGCTATCAATACTAACCCGATCTGTTGACAGGTGCCTCCCCCAATGCTAGCATAAACGCCTTTGCGACTCAGAATATAAAGCAGTGCTTCGTTGGATACGCCGGGAAAGGCGATCGCTGAACAATGGGGCAAACGCTCCTGATCGCGAAAAAACACCACGGTATCAGGAATTTTCGAAACGAGCCCATTCTCCAATTTAGCGCGCAGCCTGGCAACTTCGGTGCACATCAAATCGCGGGTATCGATAGCTTCCCGCGCGGCCTGGCCCAAAGCGACAAGGCCTGCCACGCTATAGGAACCGGCACGGTGGCCACCCTGTTCGACTCCACCCAGGATAAATGGAGAACACTTGGTGTCGCCGCGAATAAACAGAGCACCTGTACCGGAAGGGGCGTGAATGTTATCTCCATTGATTGTCAGGAACTGAGCCGGGACATCCTCCCATTCATAAAACAACTTCCCGATGGCATGTGAAGCATCAATATGAAGATGAACTCCGCGTTCTTTACACACAGCGGCGATTTCTTCAATCGGATTCACCACACCGGTAAGGGCATTGGCCCAAGATAGCGAAACAAGGGCTGTACGAGGATTCATTGCCTCAGCAATAATTTCAGCAGTCACACGGCCATGTTTATCTGCCGGAGCCATCTTTCCCACGCAACTCAGCTGTTCTAAGCGCCCGATAGCCATAATTTGGGGGGCTTCATCAATCGTTGACGTGATAAATTGATTTTTTCCTGTATGGACGGTGACATCGAAATAAGTGGAAAGGATGATATGGTTGATGCCTTCCGCGTTCGACGAGGTGAATACGATGTCGTCACTCTCTTTGGCACCCATTAGCGCGTAGATCCCGCGCAGCGCTTCTTCAATTGCAGGCAGCAACTGTTGTCCAATCCTGTGCGGCGCTGAGGGAACTCCCCACCGCTCCGTTAGGAATGGAAGCATTTTAGCTAGGGCTTGCTCAGAAGGGCGCGTTACTGTGTTGTTATCGAGGTAAATACCGTTTGTCATAGTAGTCCAAGTTGCTTTTCCGCATGATTTTCAAATGGGGCCCCTACCCCATTTCAAGACCATGCGGACAAGCAAGTAAAAAAACAAAAAAATAATATTTGGAGTGCGCGCGACTTGTCACCGCTCTCATATCGCTCGCGTTATCGAGCCTTCATTTCAGGCAGCATCGACTTGTCGATGCATAGAAGAGCGGCGACAAGTCGCGCGCACTCCAAATGAAGCGTTAGGGTTTATTTGCCGTTGTAATTTTAACCAACGTTTTATCTGTTGTGTATTCATAGATTACCGGTAAGCCAGTGGGTAATTCCAGGTGCAGCACCTCTTCTTTTGTCAATCCATCGAGTTCCATGATGATCGATCGCAACGAGTTGCCGTGTGCACAGATAAAGACATTCTTATTTTGTTTAAGCATCGGAACTACAACTTTGTTAAAATAAGGGATGGAACGCGCGGCCGTCATTTCTAAACTCTCACCACCCGGAGGGGCGACGTCGTAGCTGCGGCGCCATATCTTGACTTGATCCGCACCAAATTTCTCTGCTGTCTCAGCTTTATTGAGTCCCTGAAGCTCGCCATACGCTCTTTCATTGAGCTCCCAGCAGCAAATTACAGGAATCAGGTGATCTAAGGCTTCATGGCTGTAAATTTCCCCTTTCGTTTCCAGGTTTCCCTCACCTTCATGCAACAGGACAGGAACCTTACCTGAACTGTGGCGGCTCATAGCCAGCATCGCAGTCATTTGAGCGCGCATCAAAGTTGTTGTGACGATCACATCAATAGGAATCGCACTGATTGCGTCGCCGGCAGCAAAGGCTTCATCAATCCCTTCTTTAGAAAGGGGGACGTCCACCCAACCGGTAAATAAGTTGCGCTTATTCCACTCCGATTGTCCATGTCTCAATAAAATCAGCTTACTCATGATCTCAACTTTGTACATTTTTTTGGTTCAGATTCCCGAGAGAGGCAAACTTCAGCGTAATCAATTTCGACGAATGGCATTTCTTGCCCTTCCGAGAAATTGGTTTAGCTGGAGAAAGCCTCTCTTCGGAAGATGAACTCAAAAAATGTACAAAGTCGAGATAGCAGGTCCCTCGATTTACCTTGATCCTTTATTATAATTATGTTAGATTAAATGTCATTCAAATAAAAGAAAAAGACCTTATGGACAAAGCCTCGACAAAAAATAGACTTAGCAAATTTCTCGCTTCAGCAGGTGTGGCCTCGCGCCGCGCTTGTGAAGAACTAATTTTTGACGGACGCGTCAAAGTTAATGGCATACAGACCCTTATCCCGCAAACTCCCGTCTGCAGTAGAGATGTTATACTAGTCGATGATAAGCGGGTCACTCCTGTAGAGAAAAAAGTTTACTACGTTCTAAACAAACCTCCAGGATATCTGTGCACCGCAAAAAAGACCGGTACGACAAAACTGGTTCTAGATCTCTTTCAGGATGTTCCCTATCGCCTATTTACTGTCGGACGACTGGATAAAGATACACAGGGATTACTCCTCGTCACTAATGACGGCCACTTTGCCAATGAAGTCATCCACCCTTCCTCAGATATCAACAAAGAGTATTTGGCAAAAGTCGATCTTGAAGTCACTAGCGACCATCTTTCCGCTATTTCCAATGGCACTCTTGTTGAAGGAGTGTTCGTGAAACCCGTCCGTGTCCTTAAAATGCGCCGGGGAACTCTTAAAATCACAATCAGCGAAGGAAAAAAACGAGAAGTCAGACTTCTGTTGGAGGCCGCGGGACTCAAAACAAAAGAGCTTACACGGATCCGTATTGGGGGGTTACTTCTTGGAACTCTTCCTGTTGGAGCCTGGCGTGAGATGACAGACAACGACCGAAAGCTAATTTTTACGTAATATACACTATGAAAAACCGAAAGAAGACCCCTACACCTGATCTTGAGACTCTTATCCCCATTCTGATTGGCGTATGGCGCCGCATGCAAAAACTTTCCGGACCTCCAGATGTACTCCAAACACGTGAATTCAGAAACGTCGTTGCTGGTGTTAAAGCACTGCAGGAAAAATCGTTGAATGGGCAGAGCCTGATTGGTCAAGATTACTTTAAGAACCAGGAATTGCTTGGCGCGTATATGTTATACGACTGGATCATACACTACCAGCAGGGCTTATCATTATTGGGAGAACTTCCTGAGACGCCGCGTCGAGTTCTTGATGTGTGCGGCGGTGGTGCCCCATTTGCCTTTGCGGCATTGCGTCATGGAGCAGAGGATGTTACAGCCACAGATCAAAATACTGCCGTTTTACAGCTTGGTGCAGAAGTTAGCGGCAGATACGGCCTGCCCCTTGCCGTGCGCCAGTGGAACTGCCTGAAGCAAAAACTTCCGCTAGAAGGCACATTTGACTTGATCATTTTGGGCCATTGTTTGGAGGAATTGTTTCCCGCTGGAGGCAAAGGGTGGCTAGAACCACAGCATGCCTTTGTAAAAAATTTAATGAACAGATTGTCTCCAAACGGACACTTGATGATTGTTGATAATTCGTTCCTAGAAGCCAACCAGCGTGTTCTACATCTGCGCGACACATTGGTAGCCGCAGGAGTGCCCGTTCAGGCCCCTTGCGTCTGGCGAGGAGAGTGTCCTGCACTAAAGACACCGAACAGCCCTTGTTATGCTCAAAGAGAATTAGAAAAACCGCGTCTTATCAAAGAAATCCAACGTGCGGCTTCAATCAACCTGAGCTCATTGAAGATGACGTACATTATCTTTAGGAATCCAGCATCCGGCTGGCCAAACGTGGGCGATCAACCGCTTTATCGCGTGATCAGCCCCCCTGTTGACACGTTCAGTGGTAAACGGTTTTACCTCTGTGGTACAGATGGAAAAAAACACTTAGAATCTCACCTCAAGGAACATTCTGTAGATGCCAGGGCTTTCGAATACCTGCGCCGCGGAGAATTAATCTCAGTCCATAATGCTTTAATCAAGCAGAATGCCTTAGATGTTATCGAGGGAACAACAATAAAAATTGAAGCTGCCTGCGGAAAACCGCTTCCAACAAATGATGTATGAAAGCCCATATCTGCTCAAAGGATATCACGTTGCAGCTACGGGAAGCGATCGATAGACTTGCAGCCTATGTTTCGAAACGGAACAATATATTTTTTCCATCTGTGTCTCAAACGTTTGCCTCGATGCAGACACTCTTATCACCGTTGGGACTCGAGCAGCGGGAATTCAAGACTCAATACCCTCACGATAAAGTATCCCTCGCTGTTGAATTCATTCTGAGACAAAGATTTTTCATCGAAAAACTTAAGCAGGGAACCCAGGAAGAGCAGGAATTGGCTGCGTCCTTGACACAGACGATCAAAGCGTATAATCAAAGACGCGACGAAAGAATTCACAGAAAAGGAATGGGAATAATCGGTTTTTTTTCTATTGAAAGGGATGCCGGAAAAGGCGCTGTTCCTCCGAAGGTGACGTTTTCTCCCAACACGACAGTGAAACACTATTACCCAGAGAATACAGCACCGGACACAGTTTGTAACACTCTTATTAATACGACCAAAACCTCAGCTCCTATTGTGCTTCCCATACAATCCATCGAACTTTTCCAAATGAAGGTCATCAGCCTAATCGAAAGCTACGCAAAAACATATGGAATCACCTTAAATTCGGACATTCGCGCTCTTATCAAAAACACACCGATATCCGCAAATGCTCAGAAAGATGCTGACACATGCACGTGGACACAAACACTCAACCTGTTTCCGGGACACACAATTATTGTCATGGGGGATTCAGCCTTGGATCCAAAAACGCGTTCCATTGGAACGTTGTTTCCCAAGACATTCCGTCTTTCTGAAGAATTGACGCAAACGGGGTTCCCGCACCCTTCTCAGCGGGCAGGATGGACACTTGCCTATGAATTGATACCCGGACACCCCCAGCGGGTTGATTTGTTGGATCAGACAGCAGATCTTTTTTTCCGAAAAGCACGTGTGATTGAAAATATGTTATCGCAGGGAAATTTCCTGAAATCTGCGAAGGCACTGCTAGCTCAAAAAAAACAAAGCTTTCAAGTACATCGGGAAGAACTCTTAAAACTCCATCGGCAGCTGGCCTTTGCAATCCTGCATGCAGCTCCGCAGTCGATCGTCCCCAAAAATGCAGAAGTGATTGTTACGCGCTTTTATGACATTCTGTTAACGCACCCATCCTCTTATGATCTATTGTCGAAAACACACCAGACAATTATAAATCATTTTATTATACAGCCTCACCATACCCTCATAGAAGCTATCTTAAAGGGAAAAGCAACCGACTTTGGAAGCCGCCACCCCACAGACCGATACCATGCCAGTCAACAACTGCTTGATGAAGCTGTTACACAGGCTTGCACTGCAGTAGCGGATCAAAGTGAGACCGCCAAACTGCCCGTCAATTTGGACTATATCGAATGTTTCGGGACTATTCTCGGCACAGCTTCCAAAAACATCATTCTTCAGTACCTTTCCGAAGATTTAATTTTTCAGCCTCCATCTCTGACTTCGTTTGAGTCTAAAGTCCAAGCAGCCGCCTACCGGCATCTCTCCGATTTCCTCAATGAAATCGAAAATTCACCAAGCGATATTTTAGAATTGATGAGAAACGAAATTTCTGCCGATATAGCCCTCTTTGATGGCAACGAAACCCCGGCGGTTTCCATTGAGCTTTCTCACTATTTCCAATCACGGTATGCAAGTCTTAAGTCGTAATCCTGGAGTTTGAGCTCAGAAGACATGATCTTGAGGAAATCGAATGATCCCAAGGTTTCTCAAAACAACATCAGGTACGATTCAACCGTCTTTTTTGCCCTTTTTTTCGGCATGGTTCAAATGAAGGTAACACTTTTAGATGGCCATGATCACCTGAACTAAG
>JBAWVE010000112.1:0-7648 GCA_037147435.1 Parachlamydiaceae bacterium | reverse complement strand
TTTCAGTGTGCTTATTAAGGGTTACGTATTATTGAGGTAGATCAAGATCTCTGAGACTATAGGACATTTCTATTTTGCCCCAACACTTATTGACAGAAACGATTATCATTGCTGCTGGCACGGAAAAAAAATGGTTAGGATTACCTAATGAGGAGGCCCTTCGTGGAAAGGGAGTGGTCAGCGCAACCTTCTGCAAGGATACAGATTTTTCCGATAAAAAAGTTATCGTTGTCGGCAGTGGACACGCCGCATTGCAGGAAGCTCACTATATTGCAGACAAAGCTAAAGAAGTAATCATCGTCAACCGGGGAAACAAATTTAATGCCTCCGCCTTCCATCAGGGAGAAGTTTTTAAAAACAGAAAGATCAGTATTATCTATAATACAGAAGTTATGGACATCCTCGACCCACAAAAAAATAAAGTGACTGAAGTCGTTTTGAGCAATCGACAAACAGAAGACAAAACAGCAATGCCTGTCGATATTGTTTTAGTTGCTATCGGAAATGCCCCCAATTCAGTGCTATTCAAAGATCAGTTGGAAATCCTACCTACGGGACAAATCGTGATCAATGGAAAAAACACCTCAACGAATATTCCCGGAGTATTTGCAGCAGGTGATATTACAGATATGGCTTATGGGCGCGTTGCTATAGCCTCTGGCTCCGGGGCGATGGCAGCCATGGATGTCATCCGGTATCTCGATTCGTCAAAGGCTCCATAAGGCTACTTCAGGGAACTCGTTAGCAATTGGAGACACGGGATTTGGCATCCTGAAAACAATTTGTTCAGGAGGTAGTGAAAAAGATCCGGCAGCGCGGTCTCCGATGGGTGTGAACACATGAATATCAGTTGCCTGGTTGGGCCCCTGTTTGATAATGAGAGACAATCGATCGTACGTTCTTTGAGGGATTGCTATAGGAGCGATGACGTAATGGATGTCATTTTTTTCGGCATAGGCACTGATTCCCATTTCAGCAATCAGGTCGTTGTAAGCGAAATCGTTCATCAATCCATCGAAAGGGACGATTTTCATTCCGGAGTAGTAAGCAACCATTCCCGGATAATCGAACATAAAAATCGCCGTTCCCTGAGGCAGAGTCTGCTTTAATTTCGCTGCAATTTGTTTGGCAGCGGGCATTTTGGCACTTTCCTGAGTCAGGGACTCCTTACCAGCAAGCACAAGAGCCATCGAAAAATGATACTGTGTTTTCAGGAAGCTCACGCCTATAAGGCACACAAAGGCAGCAAGCGTGAGGCTATGACAGACTGTGCGAAACAGGTTTGCGGTATTTCCCAAAAAGGCGCTGTTTTTCAAAGATTGCCACACAGCAGTGGCCACGCGCATAAGACCAAAGGTGATCGCGATATACACGGTCGTGTAGTGCCACTGGCTTCCAATGGAAAACATCGCAATATATAGAGCATATAACGATACCGAGCAGAGCAGAATGGAAAAGAATAACCGATTAATTCTGGATTTTTCTACTACCAGAGAACAAATCAGCAAACAGACGGCAGCGATCACTGCCGGACCGCCATGCAGACCCAATCGTGCATAGGACAAGTCGACTTGAGGCATGATAGATTTAATGACACCGCTGATTGGCACCAAATGCCCAAACATCACATAATTCCAGGACAGGTAGGGAATCAATAAAATGCAGGGCGGCACCGTCAAGGCAAGCAAAGAGGTCCATTTTTTAGATTGCTTCCAAATTACCGGCACAAGAAAACACCAGACAACTCCACAGAAAAAGACGGTATCCAGCCGGGATAGCATGCACAGGCCCATGACGACACCGGTCAACGCCATAGTTTTCAGACTTACCAACTTTTTAGCAGATTGTGTTGTAATACGCAAAAACAGTAAAAGAATCGCTAGTTGAAGTGTCAAAGACAAATGAGATTCAAATAAACGCAATCCCCCGGCAATCACCATCACCAATGCCAGAGAAAGGACGCCCAACGAATAAAACATCAGGTTCAACCTGGAAACGGCAGTTGAAGACGATAAATTGACGCAATTTTTTGAGCCATAATCATTTCTGATAGGGGGCGCCTTCACCATTTGGGAATGATCGCCCCCTATCACAATCGATTCTGACTCAAAACCTTGCATCACTTTATCATCTTGAACTGCCGTTTCCAGGTTCAATTTCTGGGCACACTTCCATAGAAGAACGAGTGAGCCCAAAAACAATCCATCTTGAACGAATCCCATGAGTTGCAGAAAAACTGTCTTGCTGCCACCAGAAATAAAGGCTCCGACAACACAGCACAACAGCCATAATGGATGGTATCCATTCGTTGGCGTAATCTGGTGAAAAGTACTCCCATGGCCCAGGCGAATGTTGTCTGCCAACTGCAGGTAAAAATAAGCGTCATCCGCCAGAAATGCATCGGGGTTCAAGTGAAAAGGTATCAAGGCGAGTGCAACGAGCAGTACCATTAATTTAGTGAAGGTACTCACAACAGGGACTCCGCAGGGACGTATGGATAATTGAGGTCGTGTGCCACATTGGCGTTCGTGACATGTCCTGCGCAAACATTCAGGCCCTTCCGTAAAAAGGGGTCGTCACGCAATGCGGCGACATATCCTTTATTGGCAATAGCCACCACATAATCCATGGTTGCCTGGGTGAACGCCAATGTCGCTGTCCGGGCACAAACCCCTGGCATATTTGTCACACAATAGTGGATAACGCCATTTACCACAAACGTAGGGTCGTCATGGGTAGTAGGAAGGGCCGTTTCAACACACCCCCCCTGATCGATGGAAATATCGACAATGACAGATCCCGGCTGCATTCTAGCAACCATTTCCCTGGTCACAACCTTCGGAGCGATCTTTCCCGGAATCAATACGGCACCAATCACGAGATCGGCTTCTGCAACAGCTTCCCCGATAGCACTGGGTGTGGAATAAAGTGTCTGCAGCATCGGGCCATAAAGGTGATCCAACTCGCGCAAGCGAGCCAGATTCTTATCAAAAATGATCACCTGCGCCCCCGCTCCCATTGCCATCCGCGCAGCTTCTGTTCCTGAAGCCCCGCCGCCGATTACAACCACCTTCGCAGGTGCAACACCCGGGACGCCGCCTAATAGGATTCCCTTGCCGCCTTTATCAAGCTGCAACGCTGTCCCTCCAACCTGAATCGACAGACGTCCGGCAATCTCGCTCATAGGGGTTAATAGAGGAAGCCGCCCCATCGCATCGGTGACAGTGTCACAGGCAATGCCAACGACTTTTTTCTCGATCAGTTGTTTTGTCTGGATGGGATCCGGAGCAAGATGCAGGAAGCAAAAAAGAATTTGCCCCTCACGCAGCAGGGAAAATTCGCTCTGTTGAGGCTCTTTAACTTTGACAATCATGTCAGCCTCATAGACCTTCTCAGGACCTGCCACAATCGTAGCGCCGGCAGCGCGATAGTCGTCATCGGAGAAGTGGATCATAGCCCCTGCATGCGTCTCGACAAGCACCTGATGACCATACCCCACGAGGGTGTGCACCATCGCCGGTGTTGCCCCGACACGATACTCTTTCACTTTAATCTCTTTGGGAATACCTATTTTCATCTTGATCCTTTGTTAGCGACTGCGGAGCATTTGGAGTGCGCGCGACTTGTCGCCGCTCTTATATCGCTCGACTTGTCGAGCGATATAAGAGCGGCGACAAGTCGCGCGCACTCCAAATGCTCCGCACCTTTCAAGTAGCAGCCAGCACAGGCTCACCGTGTGCTGAGAAATTCATACTGATCAATTTCGACACCCCTCTTTCCTCCATCGACACCCCGCAGATCACGTCAGCGATTGCCATTGTCCGTTTGTTGTGAGTGATGATAATAAACTGACAACGGTCCACAAACTGTTTAACAATATTCACAAATCGGTCGACGTTAGTGTCATCCAGAGGAGCATCAATCTCGTCCAAAATGCAGAAAGGCGCTGACTTCACTTCAAAGATAGCAAAAAGAAGCGCCATGGCAGTCAAACATTTTTCTCCGCCGGAAAGAAGGTTGATGGATCGCATTTGTTTGCCAGGCGGTTTGGCGGTGATTTCAATTCCAGCCTCCAGCACATCTGATGAGTCAGTGAATTGAAGGTCAGCCTCGCCTCCATGAAACAGAATCTCGAAGTTCTTTTTGAAATTGCTGCGTACCTGTTCAAAAGTTTCCTGGAAGATTTTGCGACTTTCACCATCGAGGTCGGCAATGATGGCGATGAGTTGCTTCCGTGAAAGATCGAGATCATCGATTTGCTGATTGAGGAACTGATAGCGGGACTTGTGTTTTTCGCATTCTTCAATGGAAGTCATATTGATATCGCCGGAGTTAGCGATCTGCTGTCGAAGGGCTTTCACCTGTTTTTCTGCCGTCTCTGCCGGCATTTCCAGGGCGCCGGACTCGTCGCGGGCTTGCGGGATTGACAGCTGGTGCCGTTCCTGTAATTCTTTTTCCAACGCAGCGATGTGAGACTCTAACTGAGCCGTTTGGATGCCGACCTGATGCCGCTCCATTTCGACCTTTTTCAGACCCTGCCGTTTTTCGTTAATTTTTATTTCTGTATGGTTGAGGGCCGTCTTTTTTGAGGCGACATCCTGTTCGAGCTCCTGGCAAACCGCCTGAACATGCGCCAAAGCCTGTTCGGTTTCCATCAGAAGTTCGTCGACCTCTGATTTCCGCATTGTAATTTGCCCCTGGAGCGCCCGGCCCATTTCGATCTCTTCTGCCAGTCTCATCTCTTGCTGGGTGCTTTCATTATCTTGAACTTCCAAAACATGCAATCCGTGGGTTTGTTTCCGCTGTTCATCGACAAATGATTGCAAAGCAGATTCCTTCTCCCTTAAGCTTATCACCTGGGATCTTGTTGCAACACTCAATTCTTCAACCTGTTTGTGATATAACTCTGCTTGCTGCTGTGCTGCAGCAGCCTCTTGCTTTGCCGTGGCATGGCAATCGCCCGTTTCGACCAAAGAACTTTTCAATTTTTCGATAGATGACGACACTCCATCCCATTCAACAGTCAATTGTTTTTCATGAGCGCGCGTCTTCTCAAGATCTGCCGTTGCTTTCTGCAAAGAGAAATTATATTCGACAAGCTTCATTTCTTCCCGGCGAATGACTTTATCCAGATCGGTACGTTCGCCAATAAGTTGCTGACGATTTTTTTGGATAACCTCCAAGATCTTTTCCAATTGCGACATTTTCAGTTCGTTGTCGCGGACCTTTTTATCCACTGTTTTTATCTCAGCTTCTCGCATGAAAACGTTGTTTTCTCCTTGGGAAGCATAGAAGACCACAGAACGGCGGTCGACAAGAATGCCGTCACCGATCCACACATCAATACCCGCATGATTCTTGACGGATTCCATTGGGGAAGTAGGCTGTGTGGAAATGTACACGTCGTTCAACAGATGGCGTGCCAGCGTATTCTCGAGGACATTCTTAAATAATGGTGCTAATGTTTTGTCTTTTCTACCTGCCTGTTTGGAAGCCTCAAGACCGCTGGCACAAAGCAGTGAAACGTCTTTTATTTTATGTTGTCCCATATAGGCAACAACAGCAGTAAAATCAGCTTCGGTTTCCACCACAAGAGTTTGCGCATAGGGCTTCATCACTGTCGCTATTGCTGCTTCAGCACCTTTCTCTGGGATGATATATTCGTATAAGCCTTTGATTTTCCCAAATAGCGGACTTCCCTGACTGGCAGCCTCATTCAATAATTTTTTACTTCCGGATGAAAAACCCTCCATATCCTCGCGCAACCTTTGGAGGGCTTTCAACCGTGCTTTTGCTTCGGCAGTCTCACGATACAGTTTATCGATCTCTTCCTGCGCTTTGCTGCTTTCTTCGGAAATTTCCTGCAAACGAAGCTCCATAGTGACAAAGATTTCTTTCTTTTTCTCTGATGTCTGTATAGCCTCTTGAAGCGCAACTTCTTTCTCTGCAGCCTGCTGCGATTGTTCCTGCTGGGCATGCGAGAGGGACTTTTTTCGATCTTGAATTTGCGCGTGCTTTTCCTGAGCATTCTCCAGGCGGACGGTAATTTGCCGCATCAGACTTTCATGCTGGTTTTCGGTCTGGACTAGCCTGAAAAGCTCCTTTTGCCTCGACTGCTGATGGGAACGCAGTTCTACAAGTTCCTCTTCAAGACCTTTGACCTTGCTTCGATGGATTTTAACCACATCTTCCTGGGCTTGAAGACGTGCAGTTGTCTCTTTGGTAGCACGCTGGAGAGCCTTTCTTTCCTCTTCGCGCCGTTTTCTTCTTTCTGCACTTCCTTCCAGCTCAATCTGCCAACGCTTCTCTTTGGCATCCAATTCTTTCAGACGTTCCTGATTGTTCTGTTTTTCTTTCGTGCTGATCTCTTTCGTGCTCCGGACAGTGAACACTTCCTCACGGCGTGCGCGCAAGCCCTTTTCAGCTTCCTCCAACTTCTGTTTGGCTTCAGTCAGTTGAGTATACAGCACTTCGATTTGCCCGTTGATTGCAGCGCTATTTTCATCCTGTCCACGAGCCTTGAGGTTCAATTCACCCAGACGACAGTGCACGCCATCCCACTTGACAACTAAGAGGCCTTTTTCCAGCTTGTCCAACACCTTTTTATTTTCTTTGTATTGGTAGGCTTTAGCGGCTTGTTCTTCAAGAACGACAATTTGTCTTTCCACTTCATTGTGAATGTCTTTGACCCGATCGACATTTTGGTCTGTCAGTTCCAGCTTACGCAACGCTTCTTTCTTGCGTTGCAAAAAGCGCAAAATCCCGGCGGCTTCTTCAAAAATATAACGGCGTTCCAGCGGTGTCAGATTGATGACCTGATCGATTTTCCCCTGTTCAAAGATAGAGTATGTGTCTTTTCCAATTCCGGAATCCATCAAAAGGGATTGAACATCCTTAAGACGCACCGGATGGCGATTGATGAAGTAATCCGAATCCCCGCTGCGATGGAGTCGTCGTGTAATAGAGACCTCTTCAAAATCGATGGGCAGTTTTCCATCGACATCTGTGAATGTAATGGTGACTTCGGCGAAATTTAAGGGTTTACGGTGTGTCGTTCCGGCAAAAATCACATCCGGCATCTTTGTTCCGCGCATCGATTTTGCCGACTGTTCGCCAAGAACCCAGCGGAAAGCATCGGAAATATTCGACTTGCCGCATCCGTTGGGTCCGACCACGGCGGTGATACCAGGGTCAAAACTTAGGCGGGTTTTGTCTGCAAAAGACTTAAAACCAACAATTTCTATCTCTTTTAGCTTCACAGAGATCTCCACATTTATTTTCAAAAGTACCGGAGACATACTATACAATGACCACCACTAAAAACCAAGCCCAAATACTGGAGTTGGTGGCACGGCACAAATGAAGGTAACACTTTTGGCTCTTAAGAAAAATTCACCCGCACCACACTTCGTGGTTGCAATTAGTTTTTTTAATTACCCAGGGCTGCGCAAGCTTGCCCTGGGCTCAGAGGACATGAACTCAAGGAAATTAAATGATCCCAAGGTTTCTAAAAAACATCAGGTACGATTCAACCGTCTTTTTTGCCAAAAAAACGGCATGGTTCAAATGAAGGTAACACTTTTGGATGGCCAAGATCACCTGAACGAAGAGGATTTTCGGCATGGTTCAAATGAGGGTCACACTCTTG
>JBAWVE010000111.1:0-7656 GCA_037147435.1 Parachlamydiaceae bacterium | reverse complement strand
GCCAAAAGTGCGGAGGAAAAGCCCTGGGGAAACGACTGACTGCCATGTTAGCGGAGACACCGTTGGTAAAGAACCTGCTAAACGAAGATTATTATAAGATTTTACTGGGCGGAAAGGAAAACCTTTCTCTACGGTTTGCGGAAATCGATAGAAAGCTTGTTATAGCTGAGAGGAAGAAAAACAAAAATCCTGAAGAGAGTCTTCCCTCAGTTTTGAAAAAGCTCCTGAAATTAGCAAATCTGCCAGAGATGATATCTCAGGCAGCTTTATTTAAAGCAGCATAATGACATATTGGTCTAGGTATGTGTTTGAGATTGATTCTTGAAATCCAACCAAACTTTTCCGCCATAGGTTTAAACATGGTATGTAGTATAAAAATAGAAGGATCTTTCTCGATTCATAATTTTTATTCACATACTTTCCATCTGACCAGTTTTTCTATTAAGCTGTTGAGGGCCCAGTCCTTTTTTCATTCTTTTTATATTTTCCGGATTACCATACTCATATGCGTTAGGATTTGATTCTACCACCAGTGCTTTATTTTTCCAATAGCGTTGTCTTACAGTGCTCCATTTAGGAATGCTGCCAAATCGAGTACGGTTGACAATAGGCTGTCCGACCTTCCATCCACAAGTTTCTGCTGCCATGGTTATTGGTATGGCTTCTCCTTCAAGAACTGTTATCAATTCCCCTGTTGCCATTCGTACTCGAGTGGTTTGTCCGAATAATGTCGATGGGGGAGGTAGCATCCCATAAACACGTGTATCACGTGAATTAGCTTCTGCTCTAGCTTCCGGAGTGTGTGCAGAGGCTGAATTAGTTGAAAAGACTTGGTCAATAATTTCATGCCCCGAAGCAACTCTACCTTCATAACGTTCCAGATAGCTAAAATCGGCATCATCATCATCATCATCATCAATACCTTTCGGACTGTATAAAAATTTTGAATCATCAATACCTTTCGGAACTGGTAACCATTCAGGTAGAAATCTATCTTTAACATCGCAAATTTCATCCTGTAGCTGCGGTATCAGCCGACACCATTGCCTGAACGAGGAGGATTTTCGGTCTATTTTGAACCACGCCAAAAACACGCTTGACATTTTCTGTGTTTTGGTTTATTATTCACTTTTAGATGCATATATATTCATCAATAGAGAGGGATAAATGAGCCAAAAGCAATCTTCAGCAGACAGACAGAAAGCTGTTCAGGAACTGATCAAAAAAATGACCGTTTCTGACCAAATACAGCTTGTTGAACTACTTAGAGAGCATTATTCAATTGAAACGAATCAGGCCGTCATTTCACGGGACCTACGCAAACTTGGCGTCATCAAAAAAATCGTTAATGGAACACCTTCCTATGAAATGCCTGATATCGACGTTTCAGCGGAGATCTTAAAACTAGCACTTGTAGATATCAGTCACAACGAATCCATGATTGTCATCAACACACATCCCGCTCTGGCCGATTTTGTCGGAGACTGTGTCGATCAGTATAATGACTTGGGCGTTCTGGGGTGCTTATCAGGTGAAAACGTAGTGTTTATCACTCCAAAATCCACAAAGAATATCAAGAAAACCTATGAAAAGATTTGCGAACGATTTCATTTTAAGAAAAAGAAGGACGCATAAAAATGTATAAAAAACTATTCCTATGCATATCCTGCTTAAGCGTTACCCTGCTCCAAGCCTCGGACGATTCCCTCATCGTGGGGACAAATGCGGAATTTCCACCATTCACATCTATTGAAAACAGAGTAATTGTTGGCTTTGATATTGATATAGCGCGGGAAGTGGGCGTAAGGCTTGGCAAAATAATCCAATTCAAAGATATGCCCTTTGACGCTTTGATCCCTGACATCATTCTGGGGCGCGTCGACTTTGTGGCCGCAGGCATGAGCTATACCGAAGAACGTGCGAAACGGGTTTCGTTTACCACCCCCTATCTATCAGAAGATCCGCTGGTCATTTTCACTTCCCAAGACATCACTGTGGACAATCTTATAGATAAAACCGTCATCGTTGTAGAAGGGTTTACAGCAGATGTATTCATGTCTTCAAAACCCGGAGTAAATATCATCAGACTACCCACGCAGCCCGACGGATTTATGGCTTTAAAAAGTGGCAGGGCAGATGCATTTGTGACAGCAAAAAGTACTGTGGATGCATTTTGCGAAACACAAGACGCTGTTCAATTTCACACAACCCTCATTGAGGGTACAGGAGAAACGTGCGCACTCGTTGTTCCTAAAAACAAAATTAAACTGTTGAAAGATATTCAAAACGCCTTAGATCAGATGAAAGAGGATGGAACTATGGCAAAACTGAAAAACAAATGGAATCTCCAATGATTGATTTCACCCTCATTTGGGACTCCCTTCCCAGCCTGTTGCATGGGACAAGCATCAGCCTGCAAATCACCCTGGTTGCCGCCTCCATTGGACTCCTTCTCGGATCACTATTTGGCCTGGCGGAAACATCTCAATCGCGCATCATTCGGTTTACCATCGGCACGTATGTCACACTTTTCCGCGGCACCCCCATGCTAGTACAGATCCTGGTTATCTATTATGTCCTACCCCAATTCGGACTTTTGATTCCCCCATTTTGGGCGGCAAGTATTGCAATAGGACTAAACAGCTGTGCCTATATCAGTCAAATCATCCGAGCAGGAGTCAACGCGGTCCCGAAAGGGCAGATTGAAGCAGCCCACACGCTGGGATTTACTTCATTCAAAACGATGCGCTACATTATTTTTCCTCAAGCCTTTCGCATCACATTACCCGCATTGGGTAATGAGTTAATTACACTTGTCAAGGATTCTAGTCTGGCTTCAATTATTGGTGTGATGGAACTCTCCAAAGAAGCTTCTATCATTCGCAGCAGGACCTACGACGCATTTTCAATTCTTTTGGCTGTGTCTGTAATTTATTTAGTCTTAACAGCAACACTGTCATTGTGTCTCAAAAAATACGAGAAAAAATATGCTTAAAGTTAAACATTTATCCAAAACGATTCAGGGGAAAAAGATTTTAAATGACCTGAGTTTTGAAATTGACCATGGAAAAATAGCTATTTTTCTGGGACCTTCAGGAGTCGGTAAATCGACTTTGCTGCGCGTGCTCAATAACCTGGAAAGCTATGATAGCGGCACATTTACCCTTGATGGAAATACGCTCGACCTGAACACTATCAACCAACAGCATACTGTAGGGATGGTGTTTCAGCATTTCAATCTTTTCGATCATCTCAATGCCGAAGATAATATTATCCTTACCCTCACCACATGCAAAGGCATGGATAAAAAAGAAGCTGAATGTATTTCCAGAAGTCTTCTCGAACGCTATGGACTTCAAGATCAAGCTAAAGTCTCCGCAGGAAGGTTGTCAGGGGGGCAAAAACAACGCTTGGCTATAGCGAGAACTCTGGCTGTAAATCCAAAAATCGTCTGTTTGGATGAACCGACATCAGCTCTAGATCCGCGTCTCACCGGTCAGGTGGCAAAATATATTACGGAACTTGCAACGGAAAATCGGATTGTCCTATTAACAACTCACGATATGAACCTGCTTGATCAACTGGACGGCCAGCTGTTTTTGATGGAAGGCGGATCCATCGGCGAAAGTGCATCAAAAAAGGAATGCATTTCCAATCCGGGATCCTGCCCAAAACTTCACAGCTTCCTGAAAGACTAGAATTCCCAGCCGACAGCAACGCCAAGCTGCAAATTACTCATATCTACATCATGTCTGTACACAAAAGGATTAGTTTCTGTTTTGTGAAAATAAAACTTTTGATACTGATAATTGAAAAAGCCCTCGAAGAAGATGCCATCGCAATAATGATAGACAACACCCGTCTTTAAGATTGCTCCAGCATTATTGCCTGAGGTATTTTCATGCACATATTCCGAATGGTCTCTTGTATTCAAGAAACTGTAGCAAGCCCCAAGGCCGATATACAAATCTGTTGAATCACACATGGGGTAAATGTACTTTACACCTAAGGTAATCGGAACGAAATTCAAATGGGTCGGCCCGCCGCCACAACCGATCGAATGACCGCTACCAAATATATACGAGCCATCTAACCAAATGCTCATGCACTGCCACTGCCAACTAGCTTCTAAGGTGAATGCAGGCAACGCGTAGCCATAAATATGGCCCACAGTAGAATCTAGGGGGAAATAAGCTGCAAACTGTGCCTCGACTGAAAATTCGCGACAGCAGGTTTCTTCGCAACAAGTATTCGGAACACACGTATTGTCGCAGCAATTTCCGTCGTTCCATAAAGCTTCAGAATACATTGGAGAGAACAAAGCCAATGCCATCAATATTTTTGAAAGTGTTTTCATGTTAACCAATCCATAGGGTAAAAATTCAATTTAACAATTTCCAATATATGCCATGACCGAGAAAATTATTCAATCTATTGTTCATTTTTTTATTGCTGAACGGAAACCATCCTGCAAGATAGAAGGGGTAGCGATGTACCTGATGGCTAATTATTCTGTTGACAAAGATCCTCACACTCCCCTAAATTCGATCTTTTGATTTCTTTACCAAATGTCACAAATGACACCTATTTCTTGCTGGAATAACTATCCGTACAGCCAAACATTTCTCAAGCGCCCAGAGAAATTGAAAGACATCCGACCCTTAACAGGATATTCCACCCTAGCACGCGGCCTTGGACGCAGCTATGGCGATGCCGCACTGAATAGTGAAAACACAACTATCTTAATGGAAAGGTTGAATCGTTTCTTATCTTTCGATGAGAAAACAGGTCTCCTGCAGGCTGAAGCCGGTGTTACACTAGAGGAAATTATTGACACATTCTTACCTCGCGGATGGTTCCCCGCGGTGACTCCCGGAACAAAGTATGTCACGCTGGGCGGGTGTTTCGCCGCTGACGTGCACGGTAAAAATCACCATCGCGACGGTTCATTCAGTCAACATGTCACAGAGATTGAATTATTGCTCGCCGACGGATCATATTGCCGCTGTTCTCCCCTGCAAAACCCACAACTTTTTTGGGCAACGGCCGGAGGAATGGGCCTGACCGGGGTGATCACTGAAATGACAGTACAACTGATCCCCGTTGAAACCTCCTTCATTTCCGTCACTCACCACGCAGCGTCGAATATCGACCAGTTGTTGTCTTATCTGGAAGACCCAGCTCTTGATGACAAATATTCTGTGGCGTGGATCGATTGCCTGAGTCGTGGTAAGGACTTAGGACGCGGAGTCCTCATGACCGGTCATCACGCCGCACGCGACACCCACGACCTTCCTGTCCAAGCGGCCCCCGCGAAAATAAGAACTATTCCCTGCAATCTTCCTGGCTGGGTATTGAAGCCGTGGTGCGTCAAGACGTTTAATGCCATCTACTACAAAACTCAAAGTGCAAAAAAACACTTTTTGACCCCCTGTGATCACTTTTTTTATCCGCTTGATGCTATTGGCCACTGGAACCGGATCTATGGAAAAAGAGGATTCCTCCAATACCAATTCGTTATCCCACGAGAAGGGGCACGGAAGGTGATGCCGGCCCTGTTATCGACAATCAGCGATAGCAGGCAAGCCTCCTTCCTTGCCGTATTAAAGCGTTTTGGAAAAGAAGGGCAAGGTCATTTGTCGTTTCCGATGGAGGGAGTCACCCTGGCATTGGATATCCCGTTAGCCCATCGCGGCGTTTTTGACCTCCTCGATCAATTAGACAAGATCGTTTTGGAACAGGGAGGACGCGTCTATTTAGCCAAAGATGCCCGCCTGAAACCCGAGACCTTTCGCAAGATGTACACACGTTATCCTGAATGGCAGCACATCAAGCACAGTGTCGATCCCCTGAACGACTATTGTTCAGATCTCGCCAGGAGGTTAGGACTCTAATGGAAACAAAAAAGATACTGATTTTAGGTGCCGGATCGGCAATAGCCCGTGCTGCGGCAAATGCCTTTGCGGCGGATGGACACTCGTTGTATCTCGCTGGACGCGATTCGCTGGAACTATCGAAAATAGCCTCTGACATTGCCATACGGCACCAGACATCTGTCCAGTATGGTGTTTTCGATGCCGAAGCCTTTGCCCTGCATCCGCAATTTTTGAAGCAAGCGATTGCAGCATTCGGAGGTCTGGATGGCATTTTACTGGCTTTTGGAGACACTGGAAACCACAATCTAGCCCTTGTTGATTTCGAGGAAGCCCACCGCATCATTAAGTGCAACTTCACGGGAGCCTGCTCTATCCTCACCCACTGCTCCAACTATCTTGCTGAGCAAAAAAAAGGTTTTATCATTGCTATATCTTCTGTCGCTGGCGACCGCGGGCGCCAGAGCAATTACATTTACGGAGCCTCCAAAGGGGCTCTCAGTCTATTTTTGCAGGGGCTACGCAATCGACTATTCGCGTATGGCGTGCGTGTGATCACCATCAAACCTGGATTTGTCGATACCGCAATGACTTTTGGAAAACCCGGACTCTTTCTGGTCGCCTCTCCAAAAGCAGTGGGAGAGAAAATTGTTGCAACTTTAAACTCCAAACGCGATGTTGTTTACATCCCAGGATTTTGGAAATACATCATGAAAATCACCACAAAGATTCCGGAGTCCATTTTTAAGAAGATGAAATTATAGAATAATTGATGAATCATCCCCGCGATATTTTAAAGTTGATGAGGCCCCTGCAGTGGATCAAAAACGGTTTCGTTTTTGTGGGAATCCTCTTTGGCAGTCATTTTGGCAAACCTGAGATCCTTATTAAAGTGATCGGGGCTGCTGCAGCCTTCTGCCTTGCTTCAAGTGCTGTGTATATTTTTAATGATATCATTGATAAAGCCCAGGATTTACAGCACCCGAAAAAGCGGAACCGCCCCCTTCCCTCTGGAAAAGTCTCCATTCGCTGCGCCATCATTGTCGCAATCACCCTTTTTTGTCTCGCTATCGCCACATCCTTTTTGGCATCCACCAAAGTGCTCCTCATCATCATCGCCTACTCTGCCTTAAATATAGCCTACTCCATGTGGCTGAAACATATCGTTATCCTCGATGTCTTCTGCATTGCAGCAGGCTTTATGTTAAGAATCCTTGCCGGAACAATCGGTGTGGGCATCCCTCCATCCCGATGGCTCCTGCTGTGCAGCCTCATGGTCACATTGTTCCTGGGATTCGCCAAACGACGCGCAGAGGTCGCTACCCTAGCTGACCGCAAGGTAGAACACCGACGTGTCCTGCTTAATTACACCCCAGATCTCCTGGATTTATTCATTGGCGTTTGCGTGGCGGGGGTGATTCTAACCTACAGTTTATACACGATGAGCCTGGAGACGATCAGCCTCCACCATACAGAAAACCTGATTTATACTGTACCTTTTGTGATTTATGCACTATTTCGCTATATCTTTATACTCCACAACTCCAATGAAGGCGGCGATCCCACGAGAGACCTTCTGCGGGATCCCCACATCATGCTCTCCGTTGCAGGGTGGGCACTCCTCTCATTTTATTTAATCTGAGTTAGTTGAATTTTTGAAATTTGGGTTAGATTGACAAGGACAAGATTCGACAGCAGTAGCGACGTGATAGAAATCATGAGTAGTAAGCAAAAATCTTTACCCCCCAGCAAGGTACAAGCGAATTATTCCTAAAATTTAGAA
>JBAWVE010000110.1:0-7673 GCA_037147435.1 Parachlamydiaceae bacterium | reverse complement strand
AGTTCAGGTGATCTTGGCCATCCAAAAGTGTTACCTTCATTTGAACCATGCCGGAAAAAGAGATCTCCTGCGCGCGCTGCGCCAAGGTTTTTATGGTCACAAAAAAACGAACTAAATCTTTTGCTCCACTCTTTGGCACACCTCAACCCCCTGAATTTATCTGGTAGGTTTTATTTTTTTAAAGGTGCGAATGTCATGCGGTGAATTGGACATGGACCATAAGCGCTAATCGCATCGCAATGTTGTGCAGTCCCGTATCCTTTATGTCGTCCAAACCCATACTCAGGCCATTGCCGGTCAAAATCCTGCATCATCCGGTCGCGTGTCACCTTAGCCAACACAGACGCTGCCGCAATCGACTGCGATTTGGCGTCTCCACGAATAATTTTTTGGGAAGGAATAGTCGGATGTTTGAGAGACATCCCATCAACAAGGAGGTAGTCAGGGACACTCTTTAAAGCAGACACGGCCTGGAGCATTGCCAAGATCGTAGCTTGATAGATATTAACACGGTCGATTTCCTCGTGGGAAACGACACCAATGCCATAGTTGACACCTGGGCATGACAAAATTTCAGCAAAAAGAGACTCGCGCTGCTTAGACGTGAGTTTCTTGCTGTCATCGATACCGCGGAAGTAGATTCCATCGGGAATTATGCAGGCGGCAGCGACAACGGGTCCGGCCAAAGGGCCACGTCCCGCTTCATCGATACCTGCGATGCAACGAAATCCCTGGCAACGCGCATCTTGTTCATACTGGGTAAGACCAATCAGACGCTGTTGCTCAGGATCTAGTACACTGTCAGGCAACCCCTTAAAGTGTACTAGAGACTCTTTATTCTGCTGATGAAGCACTAGCTGCTTCTTCGCTTTGGATTTCGTTTACTGTAACAGCACCTTGTGCTTCACCGCTAATTGGACGAACACGCAAACGGGCTTTGACTTTAGAAGCCTTGCCGGACGTTCCACGTAAATAGTACAATTTGCTGCGACGTACATGTCCTTCTTTTATGACTTCAATCTTTGTAATACGAGGACTATGCAGTGGGAATACCCGTTCCATCCCTTCTCCATAAGCAACGCGGTGCACTGAAAATGTTTCGGAAGCGCCTTCGCCTTTGCGGGCAACGACAGTACCGGTGAACACTTGAACGCGCTCTTTTTCCCCTTCGACGATGCGCGTATGAACACGCACGGTATCGCCGATACGGAAAGAAGCGAGATCAGTTTTCAACTGCTTCTTTTCCAACTTTTGAACGATCGCTAATTTACCCATTTCGTTATTCTCCTAAAATTCATCAATCTTCCATCAGGTCCGGACGCACACGCTGCGTCTTTTCCAGCGCCTGCTTTCGGCGCCACTCTTCAATTTCTTTGTGGTTGCCGCTAAGCAACACACTTGGGACTGACTGTCCTTCAAACACCTCTGGACGGGTGTAGTGAGGACAATCAAAGATTCCCGCTTCAAACGAATCCTCATCTGCCGCAGAGGCATGTCCTAGGACCTCAGGGACAAACCGGATCACGGCATCTACCAAAACAATTGCCGGCAAACATCCGTTTGTTAAAACGTAGTCGCCGATGCTTATTTCTTCGTCGACATCATTTTGTAAAGCCCGTTCATCGACCCCCTCATAATGCCCGCACAGTAGAACCAGATGCTCATAGGACGCCAGCTGCCGGGCTTTCGCTGCAGTCAGAGGCGCGCCTTGCGGTGACAGGTAGATCACTCGAGACTTGGGTGAGCGCACCGACCTGATCGCTTGTGTCACAGGTTGCGGCATCAGCACCATTCCGGGTCCGCCGCCATAGGGACGGTCGTCAACGCGGCGGTAACGGTTGTCTGCAAAAGTGCGGATGTCGATGAGATTGATCTCCAGGATCCCTTTTTTTCTAGCTTGCCCGATGATGCTTGCATCAAAGGGCCCTTGGAAATACTCAGGAAAGAGGGATAGGATATCAATTTTCATCGCAAACGACTACGCCGCCGCTTTTTTACGAGCCTTTCTCTTCACAGCGGCTTTTGCTCTGAGAGCCACAGCTTTCTGTGTTTGAGCATGAATGATCGCCGGGCTTACTTTCTTGACTAACGCTTCAGCGCGCTCAGAAATGATCGCTCCAAAGTTTAGCCAGTATTGAATTCTTGCTGTATCCAGGGATAAGCTTTTATCTAGTTCAGTCTCGAAAGGGTTGTACCATCCGAGAGCTTCTACGTATTTCCCATCGCGTGGGTTGCGCACATCTGTGAGCACCAGGCGATAGAAAGGACGATTGTTGCGCCCCTGTTGTCGTAATCTGATTGTTAACGCCATACTCCTCCCATCATCTTTTCTAAATTTTTCATATTAGGCATGTTTTTAAAAAACTGTTTTGCCTGTTTAAATGATTTTACCAGTTTGTTCACATCATCGATTTCGGTGCCGCTTCCTTTGGCAATCCGTTTACGACGGGGAACGATTAACTCACACTTTTCTGCCCGTTCTGTCGGGGTCATTGACTGGATGATCGCCTCAACTTTAAAGAATTCTTTTTCGTCAAAATTCATTTCTTTAAGGCTGCTCATCCCGGGCAGCATACCGAGCAGACCTTTAAGCGATCCCATCTTTTTAACCATTTGGATCTGGCTTAAATAGTCGTTATAAGTGAAGGTTGCTGTGCGCATCTTTTTTTCAAGTGCCTTAGCTTCATCTTCACTAATATGTTCCTGCGCCTTCTTCACGAGGTTGATGGTATCGCCCATCCCCAAGATACGGTCTGCCATCGAGGAAGGGTGGAACAGTTGGATGTCATCAACTCTTTCGCCAATCCCTTCAAACTTAAGAGGCCTTCCGGTCACTTCTCGTATCGATATCGCAGCACCGCCGCGGGCATTACCGTCCAGCATTGTTAGGATCGAACCGGTGATCTCCATGCGCTTATGGAACTCTGCGGCAGTATTTACAGCATCTTGCCCTGTTGTCGCATTAGCAACGAACAGGATCTCGGATGGTGCGAGTACCGCTTTAATTTTTTCTAGCTGCTGCATCAAGTCATCATCGATATGCAGGCGTCCTGCTGTGTCGACGATGAGAAGGTCATGACCACTTTTTTTAGCTTCTGCGAGGGCGGCTTTAGCCACCTTGACAGGATCTGTTTCTCCAACCATCACAAAAACTGGCACACCGATCTGACTGCCGAGGGTTTGCAATTGAGCAACGGCAGCAGGGCGTTGTAGGTCGCAGGCTGCTAAAAGAGGATTTTTAACATCCCCCTTCTTTTTCAAATATTTAGCAAGCTTCGCGCACTGTGTTGTTTTCCCTGACCCTTGAAGTCCGCAGAGCATGATCACAGAAGGGCTGCTTGATTTCAGGTCAAGGGAAGGTTCTTCACCTCCCATCAGGGTGACTAGCTCATCATGAACGATCTTGATAAATAGTTGACCTGGAGTCACTGATTTAACAAGTTCATCCCCTAAGGCTTTCTCTTTAATCCGCTTAATCAATGTTTTTGCGACGCCATAATTGACATCAGCTTCAAGTAAAGCCAAGCGGACTTCGCTGACAGCTTCGGAAATATTATCTTCCGTTAACGTCTTCTTACCCACTACTTTAGATAGCAAGCTTTGCATTTTTTCTGTCAGAGCACCAAACATAACACACTACCCAAAATTCATTCGCGATGATAATACCTAAAAAATCATTCAATTTCAAGGGAAAAGAATCGTTCTCTCCCAGACCAATCTAACTCATGGGTTCGGCGGGTCCAACAAGAAGCGGAAAACTCGGAGTGAATTGCCTCCGATTGTCCGTGACCGATCTCTAACCACACCCGTCCTTGGGGATTAAGATACCGAGGCAATTGTTGTGCTAAGCGCCGATAAAATTCCAATCCGGAATCTCCGGAAACGAGTGCCATGTGCGGTTCGTGCCCGCGCACCTCGATTTCCAAGCCCGCATAATCTTTTGCGGCAATGTAAGGTGGATTCGACACAATAAAATCGGCTTTTTTCCCTTCAAAAGGCGCAAGGAGATCGCCGCAGAGGCATTCCACATCCACTTCATTACCTGCTGCATTGCGTCTAGTCATAGCCAGTGCAGCTTCGGACAAATCAGAAAGACACACCTGTAATTCCGGAAATTTCTTTTTCAGAGAAATACCTATGCATCCTGACCCGCAGCACACATCCCAAAGGACTTTATCTACAAGTGGTAGTAATGACAGTTGGTGGGCAATTTTGTCGACGAGGATTTCAGTTTCCTGCCGTGGAATCAGGACATCTGGAGTCACGGCAATGCGGCATCCGAAAAACTCCATCTCACCGGAGATATACTGTAAGGGCTCTCCGGCGGCGCGCCGTTTTAGCCATTCGCGGCATTTTTCCATTTCAGGCACGGTGAGTGGACGATCGTATTCCAGGTACAATCCCATGCGGCCGAGGCCAAGGGCTTCTCCGAGAAGTTCCTCAGCCTGACGTCTGGCGTTATCTACACCCTTCTGTTTCAGATAGTCTGTTGTCAAATTCAATATCTCAATCACAGTGCGCACTTTTCTTACCCATCCAATTTTTCTTGATGGAAGTGCGCCACAAGAGCACTGGAGACATCTTCGAGGTCACCATTCATGATTTGATCGAGATTGTATTTAGTCAGATTGATTCGATGGTCCGTCAAACGATTTTGGGAGAAGTTATATGTGCGGATTCTTTCTGAGCGGTCCCCGCTCCCCACTTGCTGGGCGCGATTGCTTGAAATTTCTGCGTTCTTTTTCCGCTCTTCTTCCTCAGCAATCTTGGCTTTTAATAACCCCATTGCTTTTTCTTTATTTTTGTGTTGGCTCCGCTCGGCCTGGCAATAGACGACAATTCCGGTAGGTAAGTGGGTCAGTCTAACGGCGCTGTCAGTCGTATTTACGTGCTGACCGCCGGCTCCGGAAGAGCGGTAGGTGTCTACACGGAGATCTTTATCTACAATGACGACGTCGCTGTTTTCATCCGGTTCAAGAAGGACGGCGACGGTAATTGCTGAGGTGTGAACACGCCCCTGCGCTTCCGTCTCTGGAACACGCTGCACGCGGTGCGTTCCACCCTCATGCTTGAGAAAACGGTAGACATTCGGTCCGGAAAGGCCCATGACGTATTCTTTAAATCCGCCTTTTTCCGATTCCGTACAGGAAAGCATTTCGTAGCGCCATCCCATTTTATCAGCGAACAACTTGTACATTCTGACGCAATCGCCCACAAAAAGTGCAGCTTCGTCCCCTCCTGTACCAGCACGAAGCTCAAGAATGGTGTTGCGGTGGTCATTAGGATCCGGAGGTACCAATAATTTTTCAAGTTCAGCCTGAAGGGTGGCAATCTCTGTATCAAGGCGTGCATTATCTTCTCGCAGGACTTCCTGGAAATCTAAATCTTTTTCAGTGGATGAGAGGGCTTTATTATCCTCACGCTGCTCTTGGCAGCAGTGGATTTGATCCCAAATGGCTTTAACTTCAGAGATATACGCGTGTTCTTGAGTCAGAGCGCGGTATTTTTTTTGATCGTTGAAAACTTCAGGATGGCCTAGAACGGCTTCCAATTCACGTAAACGGGCAAGAAGGATGGCTATTTTCTTTTCCATAATATCCGATTAAAAGCGCCAAATTTAGGCAGAGTTCACGATAAAGCGAAAACACGTAACACTAAGGTATCGTAAAAAAATAACTTATACAAATCCCGACGGTTGCCACTTTTTCCTCAGCCTCGGACTGGTTCCTCTTGATTGTTTTTCTACAAAGCAAAAAAGAGGAACCAGTCCCTGGTTAACTTTCATTTTTATTCGTTTCCCACACCCGCGTTCCGCTCGCAGGCTCGCTCCACTTGGGTGTGGGCTACAAAAGGAGATAAAAAAGAGCAAAAAAGATGGATGAACCCTTCCCTTGTTTTTTCAATCCTGGGATCATTCCACTTTTTTAAGTGGAATTTTACAGGAAAATAGAAAGAGTGTTATTTCTTCTTTGGGCTCTTTTTTGCTGGAGCAGCTTTTTCTTCAGGCTGTTCTTCTGACTCTTCTTTCTCAGCAGCAACAGGTGCAGCAGCGTAGCGTTTCTTAAATTTCTCAACGCGGCCTTCAGCATCAACGAGCTGCTTACTGCCTGTAAAGAATGGGTGAGACGCGGAAGAGACAGATACCCGAGTCATCGGATATTCAACGCCTTGATACGTTTCTGTTTCTTCTGGTTGGATTGTCGATCCACATACAAATTTATTTCCTGTAGCTGAGTCGACAAACAGCACTTGCTGATACTTAGGATGAATGTTCTTCTTCATGATTTCTCCAAATTCTGTGATCTAACGACCACGATGTTTACAACAAAGATAGGTAGGATAAGTCGTTTTTTCTTTTAAAACAAGCATTTTTTGACCTACTGCTCATAAACTCGACTTTGTACATTTTTTAAATTCATCTTCCGAGAGAGGCTTTCTCCAGCTAAATCAATTTCTCGGAAGGGCAAAAAATGCCGATCCGTCGAAATTGATTACGCTGGAGTTTGCCTCTCACTGAAACCTGAACTCAAAAAATGTACAAAGTCGAGATAAAGTTGATTACGACAAAGAAAGTCTCGCGATTTTTTATGGAAAGACTATAATGTAAATTAAGGCGTCGTAAGCACACAAATGTTTCAATTGGGCGGCGCCAAAGCACCTACAGTTAACCCACATAGATTATGAATAATTTTTTTTCGTCTCCCATTGGTCCTCTGACAACACCTAAAACAATCAAGTGTCTAATTGTCCTCTCATGCCTCATGGCAATCCTCTCTGCCGGCATGCAGGAAGTATTCGAAATGTTCTCTATTTTCCCGGGCCCCCAAAATATTTTCTCCCTTTCGTGGTGGGGACTTCATCAATGGTATCTGTGGCAACCCCTCACTTTCCTGTTCGTTCAGAATTCATCGGATGGCGGCCTCTCATTCTACTTTGTGATGATCCTGTTCTTCGACATGTACCTTCTATGGGTCTTGGGCTCAGCTCTGATGGACATGATTGGCAAACGGTCGTTTCTCAACATGTATTTCCTTGGCACTATCGCTGCCGGGACTGTCAGCCTTTTGTCTATGCTCGTCACTGGCCGCTATGACATGATTGCTGGCATCGCCCCTGCAACACTCATTGTCGTCACAGTATGGACGATGGCCTTTCCTGAAACCGAGATCCTTCTGTTTTTCCTTATTCCCTTCAAAGCTAAACGCATTGTTATCGCTGTTGTCGGCTCTATGATATTCATGGCGCTAATCTACGGAAAATTCTCACTCTTTATCCTGTATGTTGCCGCTGTAGCCTTTGGTTATGGATACTCATCCTTTTGCTGGGGATTAAGAGGACCTTATCCCTTCATGAAGCGCTTTGATGAGTGGCTAATCAAAGTGGGTTTCGCAGGTCGTCAAAAATCTCCAGTCGCGTCGTCCGATAAAATCGTCGATATCACTTCAGGCCAACCGCCCCAAAATGACGATGCTTTCGTCGACGCCATGTTGGCAAAAATCTCCCGTCATGGCGAAAGCTCCCTATCATGGAGCGAAAAACGACGCCTGCAAAAAATTTCCGAACAAAAAATGCAAGACAGAAGACAGTAAGAGCACACTACCATTAAACGGAAGTTCGGCTAAAATTTGGAGTGCGGGGACTTGTCACCGCTTTGGATTACATCGACTTGTCGA
>JBAWVE010000109.1:0-7709 GCA_037147435.1 Parachlamydiaceae bacterium | reverse complement strand
CTCAGAAATAATCTCTGTTGTGTTACCCAAAATAGCCTTATTTTGAACCATGCCGTTTTTCGGGGTTTTCTTCCACAGCTTTTACCAAGATTTGAATAAGCTTTGAAACATGATTTGGATGTGAAAGAGGCCTGCAACGCTTACAAGGACGAAACGAAGCCAATAATGCCTGTTGAGCCGTCTCAAAAAATTCACAGTTTTCGAATTTTGGTTTCCTTGCAGGACAAGACGGGCGACAAAACACACCTGTTGTCTTGACTCCCACAAAAAAGACACCTTCATATTCCGTATTTTTGGCTAAAAGAGCCTGGTAATATTCTTTTTTACATTTTTCCGTAATCATTCAACTCTCCATCTATTTCGACATAGCACCCACTATATAATATCAATCTAAATGCCATCGCCGAAATTCAGGCATTGATTTTTTGGAGATTGTTTAATTTTTGTTTAGAGGGGTGTCCTATCGCGGCGGCTGAGCGAGAGATTTCGCAGCCTTTATAGCGACAAATGCACCGGAATAGTCTACACAGAGTTTGTCGTCGTGAAAAACTTTAGCCTTCAGTGTAATACGTGCCTTTCCTCTTCTTTGGAATGTGTTGAAAGAGATAATTTTCTAGAGTTGCTTCGTGATTATTTTTCACTTTGGCTAATATCTGCATAGGCTTGATGGAGTTGCTCTTGAACTTTTTTCATTTTCTCGAAGGAATTTTTTGCTTCTCTCATCGCTTTTTTAAGGTCTTTTTTTTCGACTAAAGGCTCCAGTCTTCGAGACTGTGTGTATACAGCTCTTAACTGATCAATATTTTTGTCGTCACGATTTTCCATATACGTTCCTAGATGTGCCAATCGATAGGGGTGGCCCCATGTTCGGCCAAAATTTTATTGATCTTCGAAAAATGACCGCATCCAAAAAATCCATTGCGTGCAGAGAAGGGGGATGGATGCGCAGCCGTTAGTAGCAAGTGTTTTTTGCCTACGAGAAAACGACATTTCTCTTGGGCATTTTTACCCCAGAGGACAAAAATTACAGGATCCTTTCTTTCACATAAAGAGTGAACAACAGCGTCGGTAAAACGCTCCCAGCCTTTATTGTGATGAGACATCGGCTCTCCCTGTTGGACTGTTAGGGTAGCATTCAGAAGCATGACTCCTTGCTCAGCCCAATGGGTCAGGCAGCCATGCCCTTGTGGGGTAATTTCCAAATCAGTCTGGAGCTCTTTAAAGATATTTTGCAGGGAAGGCGGTTGGGCAACCCCTTTGGGGACACTAAAACTCAATCCATGTGCTTGTCCCTGTCCGTGGTAGGGATCTTGACCGATGATCACAACTTTGACAGCATCGTAGGGTGTTTTAAAAAAAGCATTGAATACGAGCTCTTGCGGGGGATAAATGGGGATTTTCCCAGCTCTTTCTCTGGCGACGAAAGCTGCAAGGTCTGTCATATAGGGAGCGGTGAGTTCGTTTTGGAGAACTCGTTTCCAGGAAGGTTCCAATTCGAAGGGAGAAAAGGATTCAACTTTAGATGTTTGTGTCATTGTATTCATGACATGGAGGATATCCAAACGCCCCATATTAACGCAAGTGTCCAAAAGTCGTAGTTGACGATAATCGTCTGGAGGCTTATGATGAGCCAATCTTTTTGAGGACAACTATTATGAAGAACATTGTCGAAAATAATCTTATTCGATTTATCAGTATTACAAAGAAGAAGGATGGCTTATTTGCCAACTTCCGAGTTAAAGGCGTTAAGGGTGGTGCTGCATTCAGCTCATCCATTTCAGTAGATGTCGCCTCAGCGAACGTCGATTTAGCGCAGGACAACCTCGAGAAAATTATTGAAGAGTGTGCCCGAATTGGCGTTAAAGAGTTTAAAAAGGCCGAATTCCAATTTGAAGGCATTTCCTCAGTATAATATTCATATCTGGGTGTAGCGCAGCTTGGCTAGCGCACTTGCATGGGGTGCAAGGGGTCGTAGGTTCGAATCCTATCACCCAGATTCTTTTCGTTTGTCCATTCACAACTATTGACGCAAGGACAACTCCTGAGGGCCACTGCCAGGTAGCTGTAAAGGGCCATACTAAACTTGAAGACCAAGCAATGAAGTGTCAACTTAAGGACACACTACCATTACAAGGGAGTTTGGCTAAAATTTGGAGTGCGGGGACTTGTCACCGCTTTGGATTACATCGACTTGTCGATGTCTTTTGTCAAGAAATTACCTAAGCTATACCGAATGTGGTTAAAAAATTAGCATTTTCACCTTCATTGTAGCAAAGGTTGTCGGATCAACTAGGACATCGACAAGTCGATGTTATCCAAAGCGGTGACAAGTCCCCGCACTCCAAATGCTTCGCACATGAAAGTGTTCTTGCTGTCTTTAAACTCCGAATTGGCTGGACACCTACGTAATTTGTTAATTTATTTTTATGTAAAAAAGTTAGTAATTTAATTCTAACTAATAGTAAAAACTTTATATTTATTTTTATGTATACAAATAAATACATTTTTTGATATGATAATAATTTATTGTTAAATAATCTAATGTGCTAGGGAGTTTTCGAATCTTCTTTGAGCTATTTTAGCTATGTATTTGAATCCCAGCCAACAAGTGAGTAGAAAATCCTTTATATTAAGAGGTTAAAATGACCCCCCTGATTTGTCTTGTTGTTTTCACTTCTAATATTTTAGGCTCTTTTAATGATCCTTTTGAATTTGACGGGAATTATGGAGATGAGGCTAACCCTATTCGTGAATATGTGTTTGAACAGGTGGTTTCTAGGGAATCTTTAGTAAACAACTTGACTGAATTTCAAATCGTCCAACTTATGACAAGCGAAAATCCGTCAATAGAAGAGAGTCAACAATACAGCCAACAGCTTGTCTTAGAAGCGATTCAAAAAGACCTCCAGCATGGCCCTACGTTAAATGAACTCATATCACCTGCTTTAATTGAACAGCTTCTACAAAAACAGCAAGAGCTACAGGTTGATAGCTTTTCCGAAGCTGATTTTACCGACATTCTTTATTTTATAGACCGTTATCGTGATCAAAAAGTTTTTTCTTTTTTTCGGCATCATCCCTCAGACCTATTGAGCCTAGATAAAATTTTGCGTGACAAAGCCACAAGAGAAGGACGAAATTTTGATTTGCCGATCTTGAGTTCAACTGAACCGTTGAAAGGCGAAAGTGCCTTTAAATTAAAATCTCACTTGTTGGAGACTCTCTTTACAAAAGAGCTATTTCGTGATCATTTGCAATCGCTCGGGCTCGTCGCTACAAATGTGGGTCCAACTACAGTAAAAAAACGGATGGTAACAGCTCAACATTCAAAAGCAGGAAGATTTGCAGTCGATGAAGAGGACTATGTGATCATACTAAAGCCTGAAAATGGCGGTCTCTACCAAATGACCAACCCAACTGTTGGGTTTCAAGAAGAAAAGCCAGATCCTACAATTGCATTACCAAATATTGAAAACCCTTCCGACCATTACCCTGTAGGCATAACTCTTTTGCGTACGCCTTGAAAGTAAAAAAAGCTGCAGGCTTACGCTCCTTTCTTTTTTGCTCTTTTTTCTCAACCTCTCTGGTTTGAATTTCCTTTTTTTTAATCTAAAGATATTTTATGAAAGGGAATTATGAAAACATTTCGATTTGAAGACGATAGCCTGGGTAAAGTGAAAGTTTCCAGCGATTGTTTATGGGGGGCGCAAACCCAACGTTCGTTGGATAATTTTTGCATTGGGGATGATCTCATTCCAAGAGAAATGATCCCCGCGTATGCCATCGAGAAAAAAGCCTCGGCATTGGTAAACCATCGACAAGGCCTTCTTTCCAAGTACAAAACGGACCTGATTGCCCGTGTCTGCGATGAAATTATTGAAGGGAAACTGAACAATCATTTTCCTCTTTACGTATGGATGACAGGTAGCGGGACGCAATTCAATATGAATGTCAATGAAGTCATCGCGAATCGTTGTTCGCTCATCGCTAAAAAGCCTTTAGGCAGCAAAATCCCCGTCCATCCCAATGATGATGTGAATATGTCGCAATCGTCCAATGATTCTTTTCCCACAGTAATGAATATTTCTGCGGCAATCGGAGTGAAAAATTTTCTCATTCCAACACTTAGGCAGCTACGAAATAGCCTTGATGCCAAAGCTAAAAAATGGAAGAGCATCGTTAAGCTGGGTCGAACACACCTTCAAGATGCCACTCCGCTCACATTGGGCCAGGAATTTTCCGGATATGTGGGGATGTTGGATGACAATCTTAAAGACATAGAATACGCCCTTAAGGGGGTATATCAGTTAACTCTTGGCGGAACAGCTGTGGGAACAGGACTCAACACGATTGAAGGTTTTGATAGTGAAGTCGCAAAGCAAATCGCACAACTCACGGGATTACCTTTTGTCACAGCTAAAAACAAATTCGCTACTCAAGGTGCCCACAATGCCCTTGTGCAGATGAGCGCCTCATTGAAAACATTAGCTGTTTCGCTATATAAAATTGCCAATGATATCAGACTGTTAGCTTGCGGACCACGTGCTGGGTTTTATGAACTGATTATCCCTTCCAATGAGCCCGGATCCTCCATCATGCCAGGCAAAGTCAACCCCACGCAATGCGAAGCGTTGGCAATGATCGCTGTGCAAGTGATGGCAAACGATGTTGCCGTATCATTCGGCGGTGCGGGAGGCCATCTTGAAATGAACGTCTACAAACCGTTAATTATTTATAATGTCATGCAATCTATCAGGCTCTTATGTGATGGAAGCAAAAATTTTGATAAATTTTTGGTGAGAAATACAGAGCCAAATTTAAAACAGATAAGAAAAGACTTGGACAATTCCCTGATGCTTGTCACAGCTTTATGTCCGGTAATCGGCTACGACAAAGCTTCACAAATTGCTCATTATGCTTCAAAACATGATTTATCTCTTCGGGACGCTGCCTTGAAAACGGGCTTCGTCACCCCCGAAGAGTTCGACCGTTTAGTCAATCCATTAAAAATGTGCCGTCCGACAAAAAAGATTCGGGGTAAGACGTAACCTTTTAACTTATTTTTCTGTAAACAAGTTAATAAGTTACGTCTTACCCTGAACACGGATGATTGGTGCCATGAACTTGGGCGGTAGAATGTAATTGCTGCAATAGATGTGATTTACTAAGATATCTTTTCATTTATTTTTTTACAGGTGAGTTTTATATGATGACCTTACGGAATACCCCTGTTTCAGCTGGATATGGGGGAGTAACAGCAGCAGTGATGATTGGATCAATAGTACTGTTGGAGAACCCGGAGCTTCTTGAAAGAGTGGGGCGGATGTTGGTAACGGCCGTGGCAACGGTAGCAGCTGGAGTACTTGGAACGGTAATTGCGGACGCAACAACGGATTATGGGTTCAACGTGCATCGTAGGGCAGTGAAGCTGCTTTTGCCTCTATCAGTAATGCTTGCAGTGTGCATCAACCAAGTGGCTCCACATTTGATAAGCGATTCTATGGCAATGAAAGTTACAAGAATAGCAGTGTCTTGTGGGATGGCAGCTTGGGTAACTTCGTCATTCCCTGGTCAGGTTAAAGATGTTAAAGACATATCAGTTGCTGGAGTCATGTGCGGATCATTAGTGGGAACCGTGGCTTTAGGCGTGATACATCAACACACATACTTTAGCCTGGAATCATCAGCTGTAGCAATGATGGCGGCAATGATGGGTCGGGTAAGATTATTATCAACGAATATCCATGTTGAATTAATACGACTTTTAGCATCACAGAAAGATCGAGAAGCAGTATTCAGCCGTACAAAAGAGGATATAATTTTGAGTGCATTTACTGGAGTTGTAGCAGGCCTGGCGATACTCAACATAAGGGGTTTAACCAGCTTATTCGGGTGTGCCTTTTGGGCTGATGATGCCGCGGTGACGTGATCTTCGTTGCATATTTGCTTCTAGAACCAATTTCTCAAACTCGGCTTTCATTAGGACCTTGACCATCCCCATAAAAGCCTGCCGTTACATCCTGCCTATCCAGTAAACTTCTGACCGAAAAGGTGATCAAGGCCTTTTTGTCTTTAGAACTGATATGTTAGATCGAGAAAATGGTGATTGGGGCCAGTTCTGCATATCTGCATAATTTTTTTCTAGATTTCTTAGCCTTTCAATACGATATGATGTGAAAAGGATTTGCAAATCTCTTAAGTATCCACAATTCCTCTTTGCAAAATTTTTAATTGTCAGTCCAAGAACTATTGATGCACTGGAAAGGCAAACCCAGCAATCGATTTCTCTGTCTGAAACGGTTCACATATGCCAGTCAGTGAAGAGAGTTCCTTGGCAACAGGGAACATCTCTCCCGCAGCGCCAGGACCACCGTGGATTAAAGCAATACCATAGGGTGCTTGGCCATGTTTTCTTAGCTGTTGCTGTGAAGTCACGAGCTTTCGTCTCCATGATTGACGATTGTGATATCGAATCCATTGAGTAGACCCACGACCTCTGGAAATGAAAACTTTGCCTTTTTGATTTTGTTCGTTTTAGGATCGATGGAGTAGCGGGTAGCCTGAGAAAAATCTGTTTTTAGTCTGTCTTGATGTTTCAGCTGCGCTGCTTTAAGCCTATCCATAACTCTATCGATATCAGATTTCGGTGTTTGAATTCCTTACTTAGACTTTTTCTGAAAGGCATCAAGAACGTAAACGACTTCTTCAAACTCAACTGTATACATTGTACGGTAGGTTCCATTTCTATCATCCAGGCATATTTCCAAGATCTTTGCCCCTCCGAAACCCTTTAGGGGTTTTGCGTTCTTATGCTTACCTCCCGTTTTTGCACCGCGAAATCTTATGCTGTCTACGGCTCTGAGGGTGTCGCCCCATACAGGCGATATATCCTTGCATTCAGGAGGCCACGGAAAAATTTTCACGATTCAGGAAGATCTTGGAAAATATCTATTTTGTATATTTTGTACATAATGTATAATAGCCATGGAAGCGTAAGGAGGTCGTATGAGAAGCACAGTCAAAACAAGAGCCAGAAAGATGAGAAGCATTTCGGTTACTCAAGCGAGGAAAGACTTGGGGGATATCTTTGGCGAAGTCAATTACCACAAGGAACGTATTGTCCTCACCAACCACAAAAAACGGGTTGCTATCGTGCCGTTTGAAGATTTGGAGCTGTTAGAGGCATTGGAAGCGGCAGAAGATGTTCGAGAAGCAAAGCTGGCTTTAAAGGAAGTCGAAGAAAAGGGATCGATTTCTTTGGCAGAGATGAAAAAACGCGTAGGTTGAATTTGCGATGACCAAAGCTACTTACACGATTGAATTTGCACCGCGTACAGAAAAGCAACTCAAATTGATTCCAAAGGATGTGAGAACCCTGATTTTCGAACGGATCGAGAAGTTGGAATCAAACCCTCGCCCGGAAAATATCGAGCCGCTTCAAGGCGCCGACAGCGGTTTATTTCGTATCCGCCAAGGAGATTACCGAATCGTCTAAAGCATCCAAGATCATAAGCTACTTGTCTTGATTGTGCGCGTCGTTCACCGCAAAGAAGTGTACAAGAAGAAGCATTCTCAATAAGGCATGAATTCACCGGAAAGGCATTTCTGCCCTCCAGTGAAAAGGGCCGGGAAAAGGGCATGGTTCAAAATAGAACGAAAATGGGTAGCACAAAGTAATCAAAAATCTTTACCCCTGCAGCAAGGTACAA
>JBAWVE010000108.1:0-7713 GCA_037147435.1 Parachlamydiaceae bacterium | reverse complement strand
GCTCAGAAATAATCTCTGTTGTGTTACTCAAAATAACCCTATTTTGAACCACGCCTAAATTCCCGTGTAATGGTAGCGTGACCTTCGTTTGAACCATGCCTTTTTTTTTTCGGCAAAAAAGAGGGGTGAACTGCACACCTTAATGCCCTACTCGCTTTATCGATGGGCGTTGGTTCATTAATGAGTGGAAAAAAATCACATAGACCGCGATAATCCCAGCATTGCGTTGACGAATTGCTCTCTTGGGTCATCTGGATAATTTATGGAAGAACTTTACGGCTACATTGAACGGATCACATTTCAGAACCCTGAAAGCGGGTACACGGTTGCGCAGCTCAAGCAAAAAGGTCAAAATGACCTTAGTTGCATTGTTGGCACCTTATCTTTAGTCAAACCAGGGGAAACAGTGCGATGCCAGGGACAATGGATCCAGCATCTCATCTACGGAAGGCAATTCGTCGTTGCCTCCTGCCATCTGGAAGCCCCTGCCGACGTGATCGGTATCAGAAAATACCTTGGCTCGGGCCTGGTCAAAGGAATTGGCCAGAAATACGCCAACCGCATCGTCGATAAATTCGGCAAAGACACCCTCCATATCATCGAAAAAACTCCCGAACGACTACTGGAAATCGAAGGATTGGGGAATAAACGCGCTGGGAAAATTCGCGAATGCTGGGAAGAACAGAAATCTATCCGGGATGTGATGATTTTCCTGCAAGCCAATGGTGTCAGCCCGGCGTATGCCCAAAAAGTCTACAAAACATACGGCGTCCAGAGCATCAAAAAAGTGAAGGAAAACCCTTTCCACCTGGCACGCGATATCCACGGTATCGGATTCAAGAAAGCTGACGCCATAGCGATGGAGATGGGGATCCCCCCCGACGCCCCGGCACGGATCGATGCGGGGATCGAATATATCCTAACATCTGCGCGCGATGACGGCCACGTTTGCCTTCCGGTGGAAGAGCTTGTCAAGCTGGCGCAAGAGACGCTGAATTCTAGTGCGGAGGCTGTCCTTGAACGCCTGCCTATCCTGGCCCAGGAAGGCCGAGTGGAAATCGGCGATATGTTCCATGATGGAAAACTTCAAAGTTTCATCTGGCAAAAAATGTTATTTCTTTGCGAGGTGGGCATCTGCCGGCAAATGCTGCGCTTGCGGCACGCCACCAGCCGTTTGCGCCAGGTTGACGCTGAGCGGGCCATCGACTGGATGCAGAAAAAGCTTGAGATTCAGTTAGCGGAGAATCAGCAACAGGCGGTGGAACTCGCCTTGAAAGAGAAGGTGCAAATCATCACTGGCGGTCCCGGGACGGGCAAGAGCACGATCACGAAGGGGATTTTGGCGATTATGAGCCAGCTGACCGATAAGATCGTGCTGGCGGCCCCGACAGGTAGAGCGGCCAAGAGGATGACGGAGATTACCGGGAAAAAAGCTTTAACGATCCACAGTTTGCTGGAATTTAATTTCAAAGACGGGCAATTTAAGCGTGGAATCAACAATCCCCTCGAGTGCGACCTCATCATTATTGATGAGGCGAGCATGATCGACACTTTCCTGATGTATAGCCTCTTGAAAGCCATTCCAGATCATGCGCGTGTGGTCTTTGTCGGGGACGTCAACCAGTTACCAAGTGTCGGTCCTGGGAACGTCCTCAAGGATATCATAGCCTCCCACTGCGTGCCGGTGACAATATTGAATGAGATTTACAGGCAAGCCGCAGGCTCACGCATCATCACTAACGCCCACCGGATCAACCAGGGGGTTTTCCCCGACATCAGCAATGAAATCACAAGCGATTTCTTTTTCGTCGATGTGGAGACACCCGAAGAGGTCTTGCAGAATATTCTGTCTCTTGTGGCGATGCGTTTGCCGACAAAATACAAACTGGACCCATTCAGCGATATTCAGGTGTTGGCTCCGATGAAACGCGGAGTCATTGGCATAGAAAACTTAAATCTCGCCCTGCAGGAAAAATTAAATCCCAGCAAAGAGCCGCCGTTGTTGTGGTCCGGGCGTCGTTTTCTTCCTGGTGACAAGGTGATGCAAATTCGAAATGACTATGAGCGGGGTGTTTTCAATGGAGATATCGGAAGAATCAAGCATATCGACACCGCCGAGCAGGAAGTCGTTGTGACGATAGACGACCAGGATGTAGTCTATACGTTCCCTGATCTCGATGATCTCGTCCTCGCTTACGCCGTTTCCATCCATAAATACCAGGGAAGTGAGTGCCCTTGTATTGTGATGCCGGTGCACACAACGCATTTTAAACTGTTACACCGCAACCTTCTCTACACCGGTGTCACCAGGGGAAAGAAATTAGTCATTCTCGTCGGGACAAAAAAAGCCTTGTTTATTGCTGTGAATAACGACGAGGTCAGACGGCGCTACACAGGCCTCCAGCAAGCGCTTGCCGGAGCTTTCTCAACGTCTTCTACGGCACAACCCTTATGAATAAAGATATTTTAAGACGACCCTGGAGGCGGTATCTCGCCAGCGCGGTTTTATCTCTGTTCTTCCTTTTTTCCATGTGGGCCCTTGACAGCCGGGAAACGGTTTCCACTACGCTTTCCGAAAACCATGTCGGCTTGTATGCCAATCAATTGAACGACGATCTCACACAGCTGTTTTCTTCCGCTATCAATGAGGCTAAGGACTCCGTTTTACTTGTTGTCTACTCGTTCACTGATAAAGAAATCATCCGCAGCATTAAAAACAAAAGCGATCAGGGAGTGCCAATCAAAGTGATCTGCGATGCAAAAGCGTCCCCTTATATCGACTCCAAACTTGGATCAAAAGTCAATGTCACACGACGGTTCGGCCCTGGCTTGATGCATCAGAAAATCCTCGTGATCGACCGGCAGAAAATCTGGATTGGCTCGGCTAATATGACGGCGGAATCCCTGCGTCTGCACGGAAACCTCGTCTGCAGTATCGACAGCGCTTTTCTTGCTGAAGAGATCATCGCCAAAGCCGACACGCTGCATGTCGAAGGACACTCCACACCCCAATTCAAGCAAATCGTCAACATCGGGCAGCAGCCTATTGAAATGTGGTTTCTCCCCGACAACAAAAATGGAGCCCTCCGCCTGAAATCGCTGTTGCGCGCTGCAAAAAAAACTGTGCGAGTGGCAATGTTCACGTGGACCCGCTACGATCTGGCCAAGGAGGTGATTGCTGCCGCCCGCCGCGGAGTGGACACAGAAGTTGTCATCGACCACTATTCTGGAAAAGGGTCGAGCAAGCACGTCGTGGAAATGCTGCACACTCAAGGGGTTAATGTCCGTTTGAGCCGTGGCGGTCCTTTGCTGCACCATAAGTTTTTATACATTGATGAGGCCATCCTGGTCAATGGATCGGCCAACTGGACCAAAGCGGCCTTCACACAAAATGATGATTGTTTTATTGTGATGCATGGTCTGACGCTAGAACAGAATAAGAAGATGCATGCTCTATGGGATGTCATCTGGGCAGAAGCAGAGGATGCGAGGTTAAACCCATGAAAATTGCATTAATAGGTTACGGGAAGATGGGGAAACTCATTCGGGAAAAGGCTGTCGAAAAAGGTTACACGATTACGGCTATTGTCAACTCGACAACGTCTTTTTCAGATCCTTTAATTAGTGCTGGAATATCTGCTGCTGATGTCTGCATCGATTTCTCTCATCCGCAGTGCGTCCTCAACAACGTCAAAGCTCTTGCCGGCATGAAAAAAAGCATTGTCATGGGAACCACTGGGTGGGCCGACAGCCTGGATGAAGTCCTGCAAATTGCCCAAAATGCCCACATAGGGTTCATCCATTCCCCAAATTTTTCTCTCGGCATCGCTCTGTTTCTTGCTATTGTCGAACAGGCCGCCTCCCTCATAGGCCCTCTCGACGACTATGACGCCGCAGGCTATGAGATCCATCATCACCAAAAAGTTGACAGTCCCTCGGGAACAGCAAAAATCCTTGCCGATGCCATAAACAAGCATCGTACAGCTGGGTCTGCTCCCCTGAGTTTTTCCAGTGTTCGCGTCGGACACGTTCCAGGAACACACTCCGTCCTCTTTGATTCGACGGTCGATACAATTACCCTCACTCACACTGCCCGCAACAAAGAAGGATTTGCCCTGGGCGCCCTTAAAGCTGCTGAATGGTTGCGCGATAAACAGGGAATCTTTACAATGAGCGACTTCTTACTGGATAAAGGTGGATAAAATGTCAAAATTCAAAGGTGCCTTAACTGCCCTTATTACCCCATTCGATAAGATTGATCATCTGGATGAAGAAGGGTTGCGTCTGCTAATTTCACGACAGGTGGAAAGCGGCATCGCTGGTATCGTCTTCCTGGGCACAACAGGAGAAGACCCGACCCTGAGTCAACAAGAAAAAGAGCGTGTGATGCAGATCGGCAAGGAAGAATGTCTCGGCCGCACTGTATTTATCGTGGGGACTGGCAGTTATTCGACTAAAACGACGATCGAGAATACTCTCCGAGCAGAACGATTTGGAGCTGAGGCCGCTCTTATTGTGACTCCGTACTACAACAAACCCACTCAAGAGGGATTGTACAGACATTTTAAAACGATTGCTGAGGCGACACCCCTTCCACTGATTATTTACAATGCTCCCTGGCGCACAGGGCAAAATATGCACACGGACACGCTCAAACGGCTCATGGAAATCCCCTCTATCGTCGGCGTTAAGGAGACTTCAGGGAATATCTCGCAGATTAACGACGTGATCGCCGCTGTCAAAAACATGAGACCAGATTTCTGTGTGTTAAGCGGCGATGACGAGATCACACTTCCCCTCATGGCACTTGGCGGAGACGGAATTATTTCAGTAATTAGCAATCTGGTGCCGCAAAGCGTGGTTGACCTTGTGAGTCTAATACAGTCCGGAGATTATGTTGCCGCACAGAAACTGCACCACGATCTCATGCCTTTAATGCGTGCGGCGTTCTTGGAGACTAACCCCATTCCTATCAAGGCCGCCCTTGCCATGCACGGATTGCCTGCTGGCCACTGCCGCCTTCCGTTAAGCCCCTTAAGTGCGGAGAATGCTGCAACACTTGAAATTGTCTCTCAAATGGAGTTTTATGGATCCACGTTGTAACACAACCTCTTTTAGCGCTGCAATCCCCTCAACGGGCACCTCTGCTTTCTCGATTTTTTCCTTCGATAAAATAGGGGAATGCATCAAAAATACCCCCATTGAAAGCATTGCATTCCTGGTGGCTTCCGCTGTTGTCCGTATTTTCAGTCACCCGCTTGCCGTACCCCTGCTTGGAGTAGGCATTTCAATGCTGGCGACAACACTTGTTTTAAAAGCACTATCCGGGTATGATCAGTCTATGAAAGTGTACATCACTAAAAAAGTGTGTATTTTTAATAAGAAGCACCCACGCCTGCATCTGATGACAACAATTTTTGCCTTTGCTATCAGTTTTATCTCTAAGAAGTTGGGATTCCTCACAGGGGTGTTGATTGGAAGTTTTGGCACCATTATCCTTGATGTAGAGAAATATAAACTTATGCAGAAAGCGAGTCGAAAAACCTAGTGATTACGTCAGCACTGGCCTTGGCCTTAACCTACTTTCTTGTGGCAAACCCCATTGGAAATTCTCCGACAATTCTTGCCCTCCTGAAAGATTACGATTTCAACAAACAAAAGAAAATCGTTTTGCGCGAAGGGATTATTTCCTTGATTATCGCTCTTTTCTTTCAATTTTTTGGTGAGCTTTTCCTTGAAGCCCTCCACATCAGTGACTTTTCTTTAACCCTTACCGGTGGATTAGTTTTATTTTTAATCGCGCTTCAGATGATCTTTCACAAGCCTGAGACAGCCCAAACTGCCAAGCTAAAACAAGAACCATTTATCGTACCGATCGCAATGCCTCTGATCTCCGGGCCAGGCTTGATGACAATGATTATGGTCACATCACGTGTCGAAGCGAACAACCTAAAAATTACGCTGGCAATTCTGATTGCCTTTTCCGGTGTTATCGCTGTATTGGTGGCCGCCCCCTACGTGCAAAAAATTATAGGCAAACGAGGGATGGCGGCAATGGAACAAGTCATGGGTATGATCCTGGGACTTATTTCCATGAACATGATCGTGAATGCCGGCTTTCTGTTTATCAAATCACTTTCTAAGGTATGAAATTATGGAATTTCTTAATATCGCTGTCATCCTTTTCCTCATTATGGATCCATTTGGGAATATTCCGTCGACACTCACAGTAACGCAGGGCATCTCCCACACAGGTCGAAGAAGAATTATCATCCGAGAAATGCTGATTGCTTTAACCATTATGGTGTTGTTTAATTTCATCGGAGAATTCATTTTTGATGTGCTGAAAATTTCCGAGACTACACTGCGCCTGACCTCAGGTGCTATATTGTTCCTTGTAGCAATTAAAACCCTTTTTCCAGCGATCGATAGCCCACGTGCCAATCTCCCTGTCGGCGAGCCGTTTATCACTCCGATCGCCGTTCCTCTCATTGCCAGCCCTGCCATCCTGGCGACCATCATGCTCTTCGCCCATCTGGAATCCAGCCAACTGTCAATGCTTGCAGCGATCGTTGCCGCATGGACCCTAGCAACAGGCGTCTTGCTCTCCAGCGAACGCCTCCAGAAAGTCCTTGGCGTCAACGGCCTCCTTGCTTGTGAGAAGTTGATGGGGATGGTCCTTGTCATGCTGGCCATCCAGCGCTTTCTTGAAGGCGTCCAACAGTTTGTCAAAACATGCCACGCAGCCTGAAGATAAAGCCCCAGTCCTCTCTTAAATTCCAGAAACTTATCTAAAGAAATAAATCGGCTGAGGTGCTTCCCGATATCACCCCTTCAATGAAAGTAAAATGTTTGTCAAGGGTGCATATAACGCATCCATGCTCCAAGGCCTGTGACGCAATCCACATATCATTTGTTGGGATAGGTTTCCCCTTATTTTTGAGAGTGCAATAAATCTGGGAAAAAAAATGGGAGGTATCAAGGGTGATGGGGTAAACGGTTATTCGGGAAGACTCCAGGAATTTCTGTAACTCGATTTTATTTTGCTGGGCTTTATTCCCACCATCAAAACCAGCCAGAAGCTCCCCAATCACAATGGGACTAATGACTATCGATTCAGCATGTTGGAGAATTTCAATTGTTGCAGGTTCTTTTCTTTTAAAGGAAACGTAAGCATTGGTATCTAATAGCACGGGTCTCATCGCCACAGCTCCTTATCAATCTCCTCGAAAGATTTCGTGTGATCATCAAATTTTTTTTTGTCTTCACTGTTCCAGGTTCCAGCTAAGTAATCCAGGTCATGAAAAACACTTTTTTTGTTTTGGCGAGTAAGGCCAAGACCACGTTCTACGATCGATAAAATCAACGAATTCATGCTAATTTTTTGTTTTGTAGCTTCCTTTTTCAATAATGACATCACGTCAGGAGTAAGATTTCTAAGGTTGAAATTCGATGTCGACATACAATACCTCCTTATGATGTCACTATGATACCGATTGTAATATCATATAGAATTTTATGTCAATACAAGAGCTAAAAGAAGGGCCTGGTTTAAATGAAGGTAACACTTTTGGATGGCCATGATCACCTGACCGAAAGGGATTGTCAGTCAAAAAAATAAAATAACAGGATTGGCAGGATGGGTAGGATAAGCAGGACACCTTCGGCTGGCGAGTTGTCTTTACCTCGAAAAGTGAAATATTGGAAGAAGTC
>JBAWVE010000107.1:0-7932 GCA_037147435.1 Parachlamydiaceae bacterium | reverse complement strand
TTCGTTCAGGTGATCTTGGCCATCCAAAAGTGTTACCTTCATTTGAACCATGCCTCTTTTTTGCCCATTTTATCGGGTTACCGAACTTCCCAATTCGGCGATATCGATGATGCGGTAAAAATAGCGACTGCTCAATAGTGCGTCGGAGACAGGGCCAAGATGAAGGAGAACGGGTGAGACTCCAAAGCCTTTTGGCAAGGCAAGGGTCGCTATTTTTGTCTTCATCGCATCGATGACCTCAAGTCCCAATTCACGACGGCGCATTTTGATTTCACAGACAAAAAGAGTATTTGACTGCATTTGAATAAGGTAATCAATCTGGCATCCTTTTTTTCTGCCGGAGGCCTTTTGAAAGTAAGGATTATCCATCACAATATCCTGAACATGTATTCCCAGTGCGTGATAAAGCAAGGTTCTATTTTTCAGCAGAAGATTTTCAAGTTGGAAGCCAAGCATGGGTTCCCATCCAGGCAAGCTGGAAAGAGGAACTTCCAGAAAAGATCCCTGTTCAATTTTTGTCAGATTGGGTTCAATATAATGAAGATAGAAACGCAGGTAATTGTCTGACAGTCGATAAAAGGTTCCTTTTCCTGGTTTTCCCGTTTTTAATGACCAGTCCGGATGCTTGCTGATAAATCCACAAATTTCAAGAGCTTTAAGATGATTACTCAGTGTGCCGCTTAATGGATAGGACATAGCTTTCTGCAGGGCAGCGCGATTTTTCATCCCTTCGCTTAATAGCATAACGATTTTTTTGTAGATCTCTCCTTTCGAGCTGAAAAGATCGTTGAAAATTCTATCAAACTCATGGACTAAAAGACCGTTTTTTTCAAAACAGAGCCGTTTAATATTTGCATCAGCGCTTTGATGGGTCTGAATTTGTTCAAGGTACCAAGGAACCCCGCCAGTCACGCTGAGAATCTTAAAAAAGTCGAGATCTGAACCCTTGAGACCTTGGAGATTCAACAGTTCCCTGCTTTGTGGAATCGATAGTTCAACCAATTCGAGGTAGAGAGAAACCCTTCCAAACAAAGCAGTGCTGTTAACGATATTTTTATCGATCCATGTCGAAATTGAACCACATAAAACAAGAATAATGGAGGGATGGTTCTGCAAGACAAGATCCCACCAAACTTTTAACTTGGGGATAAATGTTGGATCTTTTAAACCCATCCAGGAAATCTCATCAAAGAGTATCACTGTGGTTTTATGTGTCAGGTGTCGCGAAAGATGGGCAAATGCATCACTCCAATCTGTGAAGGTAAACGGGGAGAGATGAAATAGGGTTGTCAGTTGATGTGCAAAAGCATCACGCTGATCTTGTGCTGTTACTCCTTTAACCGGAGCCAGCCCGCTGAAAGGCAGGAAGATTTTGTCTTTTCCGAACTCTTCCACAAGGCGGCTTTTTCCTATCCGGCGACGTCCCTTAATGACAGCGAGACAGGCGCGACCCGATTTGGTCAGATCTTCCAGTCTCTGCAGTTCGCTATTTCTTCCGACAAATGGTTTCATAGGTTCATGCTAAATGAGCATTGTGTTATTGTCAAGTCATTATGCTCAAAACTGACAAATGTCAGTTTTGAGCATAATGACTACCACTGAAACTTTCATCGGGGTCATCATAAGCCCCGCATTATCCGATGTACCCAAGTTTACCCAAATACCCAAGTTTCGTGTACTCCTCATCTTAGCACCCTACCAAAACCCTTGCGTGAAAGAACATTTTCTGTGTATCCTCAAGCCAAAAATTCGAGGGATATGAAGACACTTTCCATTTTATTCGCTTGTGTGCCATTTTTTTTTCAACTGGGCTTTCTCTGTGGCACTGAGGACCAAACACCACCGAAGAAAAAAACCATTTGTCTAAACATGATCGTGAAAAATGAGAAAGATGTCATCACTGCCTGCCTCAAGTCTGTCCTTCCAGTCATCGACACCTGGTTAATTGTCGATACAGGATCCACCGATGGCACCCAGCAGGTCATCAAAGATTTTTTCAAGGACATCCCTGGAGAGTTGCACGAACGCCCTTGGGTGAATTTTGGGTATAACCGGCAAGAGGCCCTTGAGTTGGCCAAACATAAAGCCGATTACCTTTTATTCATGGATGCCGATGATCAGCTTGCTTTTGACAAAGATTTCAAAATGCCCCCACTTACCAAAGATTTTTATGTCATCGCCAGTCGCCGCGAGAACGAGGAGGAGTTTTGGATCCATCGCCTGATTCGGGCAAATCTAGGATGGCATTGGGAAGGGGCAATACACGAGGATCTCTATTGCCATGATTACGTAGAGGGAACTCAGTTACCTGGTGTTCTATATCTTTATATGCACCACGGAGACCGCGCGAAAAATCCCGATACCTGGAAGAAGGATGTTGACATCCTTTTGGATGCGATCAAAAAAGATCCGAATAATCCGCGCAATTACTTTTATTTAGCACGCAGCTACCAAAATGGAGCCGACTTGCCACGTTCTCTGGAGTATTACCAAAAACGGGCCGATATGAAAATCGGAAACCCTGAGGAAATTTTCCTTTCAATGTTGAGTCTCGCAAAGATCCAGAGCATGTTAAAAATGGACCAAAAAACCGTTGAACAAAGCCTGGTAAATGCCTACCTCTTCCGTCCACATCGGATAGAACCGCTCTATTACCTCGCAAATGGATACCGTGTTCAGGGAAAATACCAAAAAGCATATGAAATTGCCTCCTACGCCAACGGACTTCCAAAAAATCCCAATGAATTTCTGGCGATAGAAAAATGGATATACGATTACGGCCTGCTGTTCGAATTGGCCTTCGGAGCCAATCATACAGGCCACTACAGCGAAGGGGTTAAAATTTGCTCCGGTTTATTGACGTTAAAAGACATTCCTGACAGCCACCGAAAAGAGATCGAAACGTTATATAACACGCTTCTTCAACGCAATGTAGAGGATATTAAAGAGAAAGTTTTGTCCATTCTTTCAAAATAGAGAAGGTAGGCGGTCTTTTTGGCATCATTCACTATGCTGGCCTTTTTTTTCCCTATAAGAGGAGTGATACACTCGTCGTTACAGTGGTACCAAATCCCCCCGCGTTGAACATAAGCGGTGTAATGACCAGAATGCGGTGTCGATCCATGATGACACACAAAGCTCTTTAGCCTGTACATCAGTCTGCCAGGCTTTCTTCCATATGCTTTAGAAAAATCCACGATGTTATTCTCAGGAATCTCTAGCGCTGTCGCATCGCGATAGGCCCCGCTGTCCTCGCCATAACCGAATCGCCCAATTTGTATAGGCAGCATGTCTTTAGGTTTGCCAAGTACCCTAAAACTCTCCTGATATTTAGTCAAAAATAATGACTCCCCATCAGCACCTTCAGGCCGCCAGGGGTTTTGCTCATCCTCAATCAGATTGACGGAAAAATAATCATTAATCAACTCTTGCAGACTTGTCAGATTTTTTTTTAAGGGAAGATGTAGCATTCCATGTCCCAATTCTTTACAAACACTCTCACTTTTTTTCCCATCATTCTTAGCTGTGAGTTTTCTGGATAGAATAAACGTCTCGTCAAGCACTTCTGAAAGAACTGCTTCAGAATATCCAGCAGCATCATGCTGCCTCATTTTAGTTCGCAAATTGATATCGCTGCAAACTCCAGTTCTCACTAATGTCTCTAACCAAAGTCTCTCAGAAACATCCGGTGGGTCGACATCTTCAAAATTATTACAGCTTGGAAAAAGGCTCAAAAATAATTGTTGTAAAGCATGGCACGTCTGTTGATACTTCTCCGAAATAGGGACGGGTAGCGCTGATGTTTCTGGATGGAATAGTTTTCTTATGATCGAAGGGAATGCAAACAATGCCTGATTCGAGGCGTTCCGGTAACAGGCATTGCCTATGTTAGGAATTCCTCGCGGAGAGAGCGCAGCAAGATCCCTCCAATATCCTTTGTTTTTCAGAAATATTATTTGGCTGGCTATAGCAGTGCGCAGATCAAGGGGGTGGGTTTCTCGACTGCTTTGCAGCAGGGACGGAATCATAAGAGGAATATTGCCTAAAGGATCCATAAATCACTAAAACCAATGGTTATTAAATAAAAATATTCTATCACAATTTGAATAAATAAGCAATATTTAACTATGGGCGAAAAATCCCGTGTTTCATTACTCTTTAACAGCCTATTTCTGTGAATATTTAGGGCCTTGTTTTGAACGCGAAGGCGACCAAGACGGGTAATCGCTGCTCACCGGTCCGAGGCTGAGAAAAATTCGTTAACGCACGGGCTTTGGCGTCTTTTTCGCCAGCTTCGAGAAACTGCAAATCATTAACCAACACGTGGTTAGATAATTTGCAATTTATCGAAGCTGGCGAAAAATACGCCTAAATCCCGGCGGTTGCCATTTTTTTCTCAGCCTCTCCCAGTTTTTCAAAAAATATTGCACAAGATCAAAGAATAGTGCATATAGAGTTCTGTTGCATCAAAGTGACAGCTTACGAACTTTTGTTATGGAGTGATACACCGTGAAAAATATGTTCTCTATCATTATTGCCGGATTTGGAATTGTCTGTTTCAACCCTTTAACTGCCGCAGAGCCTTGGTCTGACGTCGATATAGACCTTCAGGATCTTGGAGCCCAAAATATCTCCAGTGAGCCGACTGCCGGTCCTTGGAATATCGAATTATTGGGTGATGCCGTTGGCAACGCAAATGTCAGATGCCCCGGTGACAGCCACCTCAATTTTGCCACAGCACAACTAGACCTCAGTGTGATTTATTATTACGACCCCTGCTACACCGAAGGGCTAACCGCAGGCATTAACTACATGTGGACTCGACTGGGCTGGGATGCCAACCCTTATTTCTCACAGGAAAATTTTAGCACTGCAACAGTTAGTTTCGGCGCCTTTTCTCAACGCCTTCCCAACTGGACCTGGCGCGGACAATTGTCGATTAATTTCGACAATCTTGAATACTGGACTTTTGCCGACTACATGAACTATGACATGCTGGTATGGGGACGCTACGAAATCCGCAAAGACATCGGAGTCCACATCGGATTTCTTGCACTGACCGGCATGAAAATCGATCGGGTATATCCTGTTATCGGGATCGATTGGACGTATAATTGCAACTGGAAACTCAGTCTGGTATTCCCTGTTGACATCTCTTTGATCTATACCATCACTCCTGCCTGGAATATTTCCCTGGCGGGACGATTCCTAAATCAGCGGCACAGAGTCCATGAAGATCAAACCCTGCCAAAAGCCTTGTGGTTCTATACGACAGGCGGAGGAGAGCTCGCAGTCAACTACAGCCCGAGCAAACGCTTCAAGGCCAATATCCATGCTGGTGCGAATTTGGGAGGACATTTGAAAATTGCTAACCGTCATTATCAGCACGGAGAGCGCTACCGATTGGAATCAGCCCCTTATGCCGGAGCAGAAATTGACCTCAACTTTTAAGCCAGCAGGATATTCAATAAGTGGAAATCTCAAAAAACCTGGCTCACTTAGCGAGTCAATTTATGTTACAAAGAGGATTGGAGCCGGAATTTTCCAATGAGGAACTGGAGCAGCTCTCTCTAATCAACGCACCTGCATCGCCATCCCCAAAATGCATTGATTTACGCTCGTTGTTATGGTGTTCGATAGATAATGACGATTCACGCGATTTAGATCAGTTGACTTATGTTGAAAAAAGTGAGGATGGAAAGTTTACGTTGTGGATTGCTGTGGCAGATGTCGATGCATTGGTAAAAAAAGACTCGCCCATCGATATTCACGCGCAGATTAATACGACATCTGTGTATACTCCTGCGAGAATATTCACGATGCTTCCTGAGAAATTATCGACGAATTTAACCTCCTTAAATGAGAATGAAGACCGTGTTGCCATGGTTGTTAAAGTACGGATTAACCACAGTGGAGACATGGAGGATTCGTCTATCTTTCAAGCCACCGTGCATAACTATGCTCAGCTGACCTATCATTCCATCGGAGAGTGGTTGGCGGGCACTGGTGCACTTCCAGACAAAGTCAAGCAGGTTTCCGGCTTGGAGAGCATCCTCAAACTACAGCACGAGGCAGCTCAAATTCTAAAACACAAACGGCATGAAGCGGGATCTTTAACTTTAGAATCCTCTGAAGCCGAAGTCAAAATAGAAAATGATGAACAGCTTGTCATCCAATTACCCGCTCACAACTTTGCCCACCAACTGATCGAAGAATTTATGATTGCCGCAAATCGCGCAATGGCCAAGCATTTTATCGAAGCAAAAATCATCAGCCTGCGCCGCGTTGTGCGTATCCCTAAATATTGGAATCGAATTGTGGAGGTAGCAGAGGGTTATGGAACAACTCTTCCCCGACAACCTGATTCGAAAGCATTGGATCTATTTTTGATCAATAGGCGAAAAGCTGATCCCGATAGTTTTCCCGACCTATCGCTAACAATCATTAAGCTTCTTGGCAGAGGCGAATACGTCGTAGAGAATGACCCGAACAACCCCATAGGGCATTTTGCCCTTGCAATAACAGCTTATACACACTCCACAGCGCCAAACCGCCGTTTTCCAGATTTGATTTCCCAACGTCAGTATAAAGCTTTTTTAAATGGTGAACAATTCCCTTACGCCGTCGTAGAATTATATAGCCTTGCAACTCATTGCACACATCAGGAAGATGCTGCCATGAAGGTTCAGAGACAAATCAATAAATCAGCAGCAGCGGCTCTTCTGTCCTCACAAATCGGTAAAACTTTTCAGGGAATTATTACAGGAATCAACGACGATGGCACGTGGGTGCGTATTTTCAAACCAGCGGTCGAGGGTAAGCTCATTCAATCTAAAGCCCCAGGTTTAACCAAATTAAATATTGGAGACAAAGTATCGGTTCAGCTGAATTACGTTAATATCCCGAAAGGCTTTATTGACTTTGCCTTAATATAAGCAAAACAATCTGAACCAAAAAAATATACAAACTCAAAATAATGACATCAGAAATCAACAGCCTCCCACTTTCCTTAGACCATCAGGAACTTATAGAGTCCTTTTGGGGGCCGCTTCGCGTTAATGAAAATCTTTATTTTGCCGAATACAGCTTTGCCAATGTCTATCTTTTCAGAAAACAGCATGGGTATAAACTCATCACGACAAACCCTCCATTTGTTGCAGGAGTGGAACCCGAATTAAACATACCCTACCTCATTCCGACACAGCCACCTGAAAAACTGCATCTAGATGTACTCAACAAAGCTGCAGAAGCTCTATTATCGTCAGAAGCCTTCTCGTCAGCAGACAACAAGAATTTGTACTTATACCCTTGTCCGGATCACTGGTTGCCGCGAATGAATTCTACTATATCTTCATCCCGGTCTGAGACAGACTACCTTTTTAAAGCGAACAAACTAAAAACTTTTGGCGGCCGAGCCTTAAGCAGCCGGCGCAACCTCCTGCATCAATTAGAAGCGCACCACACTTTGGAATCAAAAATACTCGGGGAAAAAGAGCAAGGAGATGCCATCACTGTGTTGGATCAGTGGCAACGCGAGGTCTCGACGACAAAGGAATCGAACGACTACTACCCCTGCAAGGAATCTATAGAACGCATGGACCGTCTCAAACTCTTTGGGCGGATTACCTATGCTGATGGACACCCGATTGGATTTACCATCGGAGAGCTTTTATCACCGCAAACAGCCTTACTCCACATGACAAAATCAACCCACGCTATCAAAGGGGTGACCCCATTCCTTTACCAAGATTTTGCTTTGCATTTACCAGAGAGCGTCGAGTGGATTAACCTCGAACAGGATTTGGGGATTCCATCATTGCGGCAAGCCAAAAGCGCTTACGATCCGGATCTTCTCCTCACAAAATGGCACGTAAAAAGGCATGGTTCAAAATAGAACGAAAATGGGTAGCACAAAGTAATCAAAAATCTTTA
>JBAWVE010000106.1:0-8001 GCA_037147435.1 Parachlamydiaceae bacterium | reverse complement strand
TCCTGTTGCCTAAGTAGAAATATGTCAAGAAAAAGATGTGGGTACAAGTATGGCCCAGGGCGAGCTTGCGCAGCCCTGGGTAATTTAAAAAAACGAATTGCACCCACGAAGTGTGGTGCGGGCGACTTTTTCGTAAGAGCCAAAAGTGTTACCTTCATTTGAACCATGCCGATTTTTTCAACAATTCTCAGAGAAAATTACCAAAATGTCCATGTGTTTGAGTATTTACAGGCGTTTTCATCACAGTCCCCATTCCAGTGCCAAGTTTCTTTAAAACTATACCTTAATCCTAATTACAGCTTGATTAAGGTCTGTAAAATAAATAATATTTTCTTAGTAATATTTTATTCGTTTACTAATAAATTAGTTTATATGTATAATAAGTTTATGCTTAAACGTTTTTTATTTATTTTGTTTTAATTAAAAATATGTGAGGTGTGTATGAGTCCGAATTTAACCCCGGATGAAATGTCACAAGGCAAGCATGCTTTTCGGTCATTGGTCACAATGGTACACAACGAGAAAATTGTTGGTAAAAATATTGACAAAACAATAAGGAAATTGACGGGGATCGTATCGTTAGAGGTTATCAAAACGTGGATGAGTAACAAAGCAGAATCTGAACCTGAATTTTTTAAAGAAGGCCACATTTTTTCACAGATCAAGCAAAGAATAGAACAAAATAGCGGACTAATTATGGGGATTTTTAGACGTTCAGTTCCCATTACAGTTCATCCCCATCAACAGGCACTGTTCTCCGGTCCTAAGGTTTATAATCTTTACAAAACAAATGTGATGACACCGACGCCGCAATCACCTAATCCAAATGAGACCCCACGTCAAAAAAAAGAAAGGGAAATAGAGGAATTACAAGATATTCATCGATATCTTCAAATTGGGCTAATTGATCCGCAGGATCTTCCGCTGATGTTAGATCCAGCAAAATGGAATAACCAGCACATTTTAATTCAATATCCTCAAGAGGGCGTAAACTTATTGCGAACTTTAGCCGCACGCGCAATGAAGGAAAATGACCCCGTGGTGGATCAAGCTATTCTGGCAATTTTTAAGCAAAAAAACAGCGACAAATATCCTGTGATCCTCTTTCAAATGCCACCTCAACTTGGGGTTTTTTTGTCTGAGTTGGCAACAAAAAATGCTGAACTTGTCATAGATATTTTATCTCAAGCACAGCCCCCCCCCAATGAGAGTAGTAGTCTATTAGGTGTAACAAGAAACATGCCTGTTTTGCTTCCTATCTTGGCAGCTTTGGCTCAGAAAGATCAACGAGCGTTGCTTAAATTTCTCATGCATTCTGAGCGCTTGTTCAAGAACCCAAAAATTGAACCCTTGAATAAAAATGTCCCGGTCCATGTCCAAGGCGTTAAAGTAATCATCGACGCATTATTGAGTCCTGAGCAGGATCAAAAAGATATCATAGACAGGCAAAAGTTGGCAGCAGCATTTATGACGATTTTATTTCCTAGCAATAAAAAGCTTCAGATAAGTCAGAGGGAGCATCCTGAACAGTTGATGAAGTTTCTACTTGTACAAGATTCTACAGGGAAGCGAATGGTAGATCGTCTTTCAATAGATTTATCCCTACCCTTTCTGGAAGAAATAATTTTTACCACAAATTCGCGCACAGAGAAGATCATAAATCTTGACTATGGGGACTATGATGAAACAGAATACTCGGAAGTAGATGCTTATTCCAGTGAATTTCTCAGTACTATTTGTGATAAAGATAATGCCGGTGTGCAAAAGATGGCATCTGCATCGGATGAGACATTAATAAAAATTATGACATGTTTAGAAAAAATTCAAAACAAATTAAAGATTCGTGTCCCATTTGAAAGAATATTTATCCTGAACGATGAAAGATGTCCTCTACTCGGTCGTGTTTCAAAACTATTACAAATATCAAAAGTAGAAAATCCTTATACAGTACAATTTTTAGTTAGTATGCTTCGTCAGTTGCTTTCAAATAATCTTGTTTATAAAAACAGTATATTAAATGCTGATGAATCTGATGCTAGTGAAATATTTCAGCACCTGAAAAACCCTGAAAATTTGAAACAAGCAGTTCCATTTTTGGACTTTCTGGCTAAAAATAGTCCCGACCATCTGGTACGCCTTTTGAAAAATCCGAAGGGTGACTGCTTGTTAGATGTCCCTGAAAATATAAGAATTCTTACAGAGGTGTTATTGAATTTTATTAATAATTCTTCGGATAATTTTTTAGTTGTTTTTCCAACACTCCAAAAATTATTAAAATTGAGAGTTCAAGATGAAGAACTTAACCCAATAATCCAATTTTTGACTCAGTTGGTGGCTTCAATTAACATAACTGATGCGACAAATCAAAAAGTAGTAAACATTTACACGAGCATCATTTGTCCGGAGCTGGTAGACCAGCCCGTAGACCAGCCGGTAGACCAGAACAAAAGTCAATTGTTGGATCTTCTTACAAATATCAGCGGCGCCTCTCCCTTGTTAGAAGCTTTGGCAGAGCAAAATCCGGGCTTACTGGTAAAGATGCTATCACATGAGGGAAACGATGGCTTAAAACACTTGCAAACAGCTCTTCAAGAGAAATCTTTCCTGGGAATTTTGGCCCGATCGAAGCCTGCTGATTTATCCGAACTTTTTGTTAAGATGTTAAGCAAAAATAAAGATCAGAACCCGATAGATGGGGTAAAACTTTTGACGAAACCATACGGGTATGATAATGTACAGTATATCGCTGATGTCATTCCTATGCTTCAAGTTTTAGCTCAAAAAAGCCCTGATTCTTTAAGGCAGTTGCTTTCTCTACAGAATTGGACTAGCACAGGGATATTAAGTCAGCTTTATATGGATTCAGAGTCTTCACCTTCTGCTATAAATATGAGGTTAAGGGGTAGTGTGGTTGAAGCACTTCTCCCTGTATTTAACGTCTTAATTGAAAAGGATCCACAGTTATTTGTCTCGATATTTACACAGGGTGAAGCCCAAAAAGACCTCTCTTGGGTGGCTGTCAAGTTATTGACAACATTGACAAAAGACCATGATACTGTTTGCAATGAGATTATTTTTAAAAAGGGTAGCGATGGTAAGGGGTTGTTAGATAATCCCAAGATTGTAAAGGGCATCCTTCAAAATTTGAAAGGCCCCCCCCTTAAGGATCCAGAAAAGGTCGGAGTTTTTTTGCGAAAGGTGAAGTTGGCAGGTGCTGATTTATCCTTACAATTAAGTGAAATATTGCCTCTCTTGGTGGCAATTGCACAAGCCAATCCCCCGTTGGCACTTACTCTTTTATCTGAAATAGTTCCACCGCCCAGGCCAATAGAGAAAATAATTCCCCTACTCAATGTAATAGTTAAGTCCAACAACCCTGACGCACTGCTTACATTCTTCACTCACGAAAACAAGGCCGATTGGGGGCAACTACACAACGGTCGTCCTATAGAAAATATCGCACCTATATTAGGGTTTTTAGCAAACAAACAAAAAATCGATTGCTTGAAGGAGATATTCGCACCACAGCCTTGCGGTGATTCAAAGTTAGACCCCCGTTCTTCGATTCTAGCAGATTGTAGTTACTACGATGTTCGGGGTGGAGCTGCTGTAATAAAGCCTGTTTTAGATTTTTTATTGAACCAGCAACCTGAATTTCTTTTAGATCTTTTGCTGAATAAAGGCTATTCAATTGACCGAAATGTGGTTATTCCTGCGAATAATGAATATTTTCAGGAATATATGAAGCGATTTCCGGAGACAGTATTGAATCAGCTTTTAACGGGAGATGACTTTGCGAAGCTAAACGATAGTAATAAAAGGGTCATCCTAGAGAAATGGGCACAAACCACTGAGTGTCAGGAAAGAGTGGTGAAGACACCAGATCTAAGCAAATTGTATACATCTCCAAATAAGTGGCTACCATTGTTAACTCCACTGGCAGCGAATACAGCCTATCATGAATTTATAAAGGAATTTTTAACCAAAGCAAATGCTGGAAGTTTAAAGGATAAGCGTTATAATCTAGATTACCCAAACCCCGGCCAGTGGCTACCATTCTTAACTCAACTGGCAACGAATGAACAATGTATTCAATTTATTTTAGATCTTTTGCTAAATCCAGACTATCACAGGAGATTGGGTATTTCTGCAGATAATACAAATTTTATGAATTATATGAACCTCATTCCGAACGAAGTATGGCTGGGGTGTTTAAAGAAAGATACCTTGGCACTGCTATCCAATGAGAATCAAAGCCTCATCCTAACTAAACTGGCACAAACCACTGATAACCTGAAAGGAGTGGTGCAGTTTCTATCAGGAGCACAATCTAAAATAAGCACACTCAAGGAGTGGCTACCAGTGTTAAATCTACTTGTAGCAAACGAGAACTATCATAGTTTTATAATTGACTTTTTAAACAAACCAGTATCTCCGACGATGTCCTTGTTTAGACAACATCCGGATCAATCTGCTCCGATTTTAGAAAAAATAGCAAACGGCACAGTTTGTAAAGAAGCTGCCAAGAAGTTATTAGAATTACAAATAATAGATTCTTCTAAATTTTCTGTAGAATGGTCTCGTAGTGAGGTTAGTTTTAGTTCTGTAAAACTGCCTCGTAACGGGATGTGTTTGATTCCAAAATTCTATATCCTGGAATTGGCAAAGATTTTGAAGCCTGGACAAGAACTCAAAGTGACATTTAATAAAGAAAAGGGGCTTGATGTCGGTGGGCTTAAAAGAGACTTTTTGAATGGGATTTTTGAATCATTTTGCAATTCAGAATCGTGCTGTTCATCAACGGGTATCCCTAATGCGCCATTGAAATTACCTAGGACAAAAAGCGAGGACGGGAAGCCAACCGAAGAGGAGACAGAGCTTTATAAGGCAATAGGCATAATTATAGGGTATTGTTACCAATCCAAAATAACTAAAAGAACTGACTGTCGCGAATGGGATGATAGACCTTCCATAGGCCTACATTTTGAACTCGGTTTGTTTGGTGCAATCCTCGGTCAGCCTTTTCAGGTATTCGATAAACCTTTTGAAGAACTAACTGCTGATGAAAAAATAAAAATGATCGACGGTATATTAACTAATGAAGATGGCGCACTGAAAAAGTTAATTAGTATCCGGAATAAAAAAAATGATAGTAATCAGATAGGAGATGAAGAGATTAGGGGTGTAGCCCAGACCGCTTTAAATCTTGTAATTTATCCTACCAGTGGGAGTGACACTGACAAAAAGCTTCTAAATACAGGAAAAAAATATATTGGTGAAGATATGGTTCCCAATTTAGAAATTATAAAAAAAGATTGGAGTGGTTTTATAGATTTCTTAGAGAAAGCCCTTCTCTTTGGTAGAAAAGATTTAGATCGCCGCTTGGTCCCTGCTCATGCGATTGCTAAAGGCATTGCTGATGGAATCACCGATGAGAATAAAACAGATTTCTGGAATAGTAATCTATTGCGCATGGATTCCAATGAGTTCAGTTTAAAAGTTCAGGGTACGGTGGATCGTAATGTGTTGATAAAGAGTATTATAATTAGCCCTGATGTAAGCGAAAACCGTGAGGTTATAGAGGAAAAAATGGGATGGTTAAAAACATGGTTAAACAATGCGCCAGAGAAAGATTTAGCAACTTTCATTCGATACACAACAGGTTCTTCGGCTTTGCAAAAAGATACTCTAATTAAAATACAAATGCAAGCAGGCAATCGTTCGGTATTTCCTGTAGCTCATACGTGCGGTCCATTGTTGGATGTATCTCCAGATTTACAAACAATCACATACGGAGATACTACTTTAAATGATGATACAGAAGAGAACTACGGAGTCATGTTAACTTATCTGATGTCTCATAATGAACTGTGGGAAGGATTTTCTATGTCTTAAACGCACATGGATGATATGGGCCATGATCACCTGCACAAGGAGAATCTTCGGTCAATAAATAAAATAACATGATGAGCAGGATGGAAGGATAGGTAGGGTACCTTGGGCAGACAACTTGTCTTTACATCAAAAAAACCACCGGAGAACTCAGGACAATTTGCCTGCCGAAGGTATCCAGCCGATCCCACCATCCTGCTCATCTTGTAAATCAAGATGTAGTGTCGAATGGCAAAACTTTATAACAGTTTACCCATTGAAGATGGGCAAACTTGGGTTAGAAACTGGACATCGTACCACCGGCGACTTCTCAAAAGCAGCCCAGTCCTTCGTGATGTTGAGAAAAAAATAGAACGAATTAACGTCAATGTAATGGCAGTAGGATGATTCATCAATTAGAGAATTCAGAGGGATTGGTTATATAATCTTTGCACCTGGACATTAGACCTGGTTGAGAAGGATCTCAACGCCCTGTTCGCGTGGAAGCTGTCTGTGTTTGAGGTACACCCTTCTTAATCTTGATTGCTCGTCGAAGTAAAGGCTGAATTCAAGCCACCCTTCATTGAAATAATAATAGAAAAGTGAGTTTCTACCGAACCGTTCTTTCCGCTGCGCGCTTTGGAATGCCGCTTCGGCAGTATCCCTTGGCATGAATCGTTTCAAATTTAGCGGGCGGCTGGTGAGGTTAGCAAGCGTGCTGACAAATTCATCAAAAGAAAGGAAATTCGATATTGAAACGCCAATATCCGTCGCGATCTCTTCCGGCAAAGCCACCGGATAACGCAGGCGGAGAAGAATATTCGAAAGCCAACTGAACGGTCTCATGTCAAACGTCCTCTTGATGAGAATTAATCAATCAGACACCAGCATACCACGATCAGAAGCCCTGTGCAAGATTTTATTTTCAGCTGGCGTTGCGACTGATTGTTCCACCTCTGAGAGGCTGTGATGTTGCTGATTGCACCAATAATAGTGACGGACCCTTATTGCGGTTAGTCCAACGATGAAAGCAACAGCTCCATGTCTGTGGGTCTAGGGTTTTGGTAAACTCAACGACTTCTTCTTCTTCTATTTGTCCTTCATTGTGTCCTGGATAACACATGACACTAATGACTCCTCCTTGCTGAATCAATTGAAGAGCTTCTTTCAGGCTCTGTAGTGTGGTCGATCTCATCGTTGTCATCTGCTTGTTGCCTCCGGGAAGGTATCCGAGATTATATACGATCAACGCAATAGAGTGCTTGGGGATCTCCAGTGGAAAAACAGAGTGGCATTGCTGAAAAAAAGTCACGTTTCCATGGAGTTCTGTAGGGAGATGGTCGTGTATCCTCCGTTGTGCTGTTTCAATCGCCGCTTGTTGGTTGTCCAAGGCTATAACGCGGCCTTGGGGGACAAGCTGTGCAAGTTCCAATGTGTCATACCCATTGCCGCATGTCGCATCAATGACACAATCATCCGGTCGCAGCAAGGCCTTCCAATAAGTATGGGCTAAGTCAAGCGGGGTCTGGAACAGAGGAAATTGTGTTCTATTCCGGTTGTTGTCCTGCATGTAGTATCCTAAAATGAAGTACGTTGGCTGGGGAAGATTCCCACGGCTTTTTGATTAAAAAGATTTGACAGCAAAAAGTGCGTCTTGGGAAGAATTAGGGGCGCGATCTTGTGTCGCCCCGCTGGGGCTCAGATTTTAGGGTGACTTTAACCCAGGCTTCACCCGTCCCTCCGGGACAGCGCCTCAGCCTGGGCTAAAATCTGTCAACCCTCCGGGTTTAATGTGAAGATTAAACCCGGAGGGTTGACAGATCTCAGCCCAGGCTGAGGCGCTGTCCCGGAGGGACGAGTGAAGCCTGGGACCCATCCACCACCATAATAGAGCCCCAGCGGGGCGATACAAGATAACCCCAATTCTTCCCAAGAACTACTTTTTGCTGTCAAATCTTTTTAATCAAAACGCCGTGGGAAGATTCCGCAGAACCAATGTCTTTTCGATTCTAAATAAAATTTCCTTATTTTGGAAATAATATACTTTATAATCAGATTATTTTGGTAGCTCATAATGCTTGTCGTTACCCACATCTATCAATCTAATATTTTAACCGTAACAGGGCATGG
>JBAWVE010000105.1:0-8196 GCA_037147435.1 Parachlamydiaceae bacterium | reverse complement strand
TAGTTCAGGTGATCTTGGCCATCCAAAAGTGTTACCTTCATTTGAACCATGCCCAGATTCGGAAAATTACAAATCGTCTAACCACAGGTTGGTTAATGATTTGAAATGTTTCGAAGCTGCCGAAAAAGACGCCTAAGCCCGTGCGTTGACGAATTTTTCTCAGCCTCGGAACGCGCAGCTACTCGTCAGCAGCTCCCGTTAATAAAATTTTATCGAACGCGAAGATAGCGAAGTAGGCGAAGACTACGCGAAGATTTTCCATAACGAAAAACCTTCGCGTAGTCTTCGCCTCCTTCGCGATCTTCGCGTTCAAATATTCAGAGCAGCGTGGCTTTTTACGGGAACTCCTGGCTGTTCGTCCCGTCCATTGCGTTTAAATTCTTTTTACTGTATATTTTGCCCAAACTTCGAATAGGGAACGTACTTATGAAAAAAGCAAATATTGTCATCATTGGATCAGGCCCCGCAGGCTATACTGCGGCTATTTATGCTGCTCGTGCTAATTTGTCACCGGTCATTTACGAAGGATTTTTTAGCGGTCCTGCAGGTGGACAATTGATGACAACGACTGACGTCGAGAATTATCCCGGGTTTCCTGACGGTATTGCCGGGCCGCAGCTCATGGAAAACTTTCGTAAACAGGCGATCCGCTTTGGCACAACGATGTTGTCTGAAGATGTTTCTGAAGTGGATTTCTCCCAACATCCATTTGTGATAAAAGGCAAAACTGAGACGTACGAAGCCCTTTCCGTTATCATTGCTACCGGAGCCACTGCGAATAGACTGCAGATCGAAGGGGCAGGGGACGGTGAATTCTGGCAGCGTGGCGTCACTGCCTGCGCGATTTGCGATGGGGCAATGCCGATTTTCCGAAACAAGGATCTTTATGTCATTGGTGGTGGGGACTCAGCGATTGAAGAAGCAACCTTTCTGACAAAATTTGCGCGTAAAGTCTATCTTGTACACCGCCGCGACAAACTGCGTGCTTCAAAGATCATGCAGGAAAAGGTGCTGTCCCATCCAAAAATCGAAGTCTTGTGGGATAGTGTAATTGTGCGCATCTTAGGAGATGATGTTGTGCGACAAGTCACCATAAAAAATCTCAAATCCGGAAGTGAGTCTGTCCGCGATGCTGGCGGAGTCTTCTTTGCTGTAGGCCATACACCGAACACAGGATTTTTAAAAGGGCAGATCGATCTTCATGATAATGGCTATATCAAGGTCGTTCCGGGTACCTCACAAACCAATGTTCCTTTAGTCTATGCTGCAGGGGACGCACAAGATCATGTCTACAGGCAAGCTGTCACCGCCGCCGGATCAGGTTGCATGGCAGCCATCGAAGCCGAACGTGAACTATCGAGCAGGGGATTGACGGATTGATGAGAGCCCTTTACGCTATCCTCAGCACAGTTCTCCTTCTGAGCCAAGGGGCTTCGGCTACAGACTATAAACCATGGTTTGGGCGCGTTCTTGAATTGGACCTCAGTGCTGATTGCCTAATGCAGGCATTTACCTATGTTGATTCACACAATAGCCCCGGGAAACATCCCGAGTTTGATGTTTTCATCGATTTGGATGCCTCTTTGGCTGTGTGGGAAAGTATTGCCGCAGAAATTGAAATCATTGCCGCCGAAACAAGACACCAGTCCTTTGGGATGGATGCCATCAAACTGACAGGGCGCTACCGCTTCTTTAATGACATCGTTGGGGATCCTGCCTCCCTTTCTACAGGGATCACCCTATCGGCGATCTTCCCTGCCGTTCGCCGCAACATTGCTACTTTTGACCACGGTGGCATCGCAGCTGAGTGCCATCTTGCCGTTGGTAAGGAGTGGTCTTGCATGCAGTTTTGGACCTCTCGTGCCTGGACCGTTTTTGCTGTGGGGGTTGCCGATGTTGGGTCGCCATGGCTCCGTTGTAATCTCGCATGGGAACATAATTGGTGGGAACGGCATCAACTTGAACTTTTTGCTGATACGATCATGGGTCTTGGAAGGAATCATCTGAATTTACACAACTTTCACGGCTATGGCTCCGTGCGTTATGAAACCATCGACCTCGGAGCCCGCTACCGCTTTCAGTTTGACAATGGCATCGCGCTAAGCTTGGGGTACGGGTATCGAGTCTACGGCCGTAATTGTCCACTGGACGCCAGTCTTATTTTCTTGAAAGCCCTTTATCCGTGGTAGTTTCACAGATAGCAAAAGCCACCGCATAGTCACGACTGTGGCTAATCGAAATATTTAAATGAAGAGGACCTAAAGCCTCAAGTAGCCGAGGGGAGAGAGTAACTTCAGGCTTACCATTCCTATCGTTGATAATTTCCATATCTAACCAACCAATAGTTTCACTCAGGCCTGTGCCTAGCGCTTTGGCAATAGCTTCCTTGGCAGCAAAGCGACCGGCAAGGTGTCGTCCGGAATCCCGGTGTCGAAGGCAGTAAGCCTGTTCATTTGGAGTGAATAGACGATCCAGAAAGCGTTGTCCGTACCGTTGGATCGAGCGCTCAATCCGCTGAACTTCAATGATATCGGTACCAACGCCCTGGATCATAATTACGTCGCAAAATAGGTTGAAGCACCTGGCGCAGACATCGCCAGATTTAATTCGTTGCCCGCTTCACCCTCTAACGTGTTGCAGAATATCATGCGTCCAGAAGACGTGTGTTTGACAGAGAGCACCTGAACACGAACAGTTTCACCAATAAATTCAGCCCCACCGTTGACAACGACCATTGTACCATCTTCAAGGTATCCAATGCCTTGTCTTGGCTCTTTACCATAGCGTTGAATCTTGATATTCAGAATCTCACCGCTTTGAGAAAGAGGTTTAAGCGCTGAAGATAATGTGTGAATGTTAATATAGCGGATGCCATCATTTCCTAAGATGCCACTACGCGCTGTTTCTGCTGTCAAAATATGAGCTTCGAGCTGGCGCGCAGCACGCGATATCTTAGAGGCAAAATCTTTTGCATCGGCATAGTTGGTTTCAGCATAGCGCAATTCCAATTCCGGGATAGCCTCCAGTTTGGTGATAGCATCCAGCGAACGGCGTCCTCTGGAACGACACCCCTCGTCATCACTTTCCAGTAGTTCATTCAAATTTTTGACAATAAAATGTGGAATCACCAAACGCTGATCGATAATTCCCGTCACTGCTAAGTCAATAAGACGAGGATCCGATAAAGCTGACAAATCAGGAATAAAATCCTTTCTTTTTTGGCTTGCTGGCAGGAATTTGATAAAAGGGAAGCATGCATGCAATTCATCCGAAGCGCGCATCGTCAATACCATGCCCAGATAACAAGTCGTTAGAAATACACCCGAACTTACCGCAGCAGAGACAAAAGGAGAAAGAACTACAGATCCAGCATCCAGCACTGCCAGGATAGACGATACCAAAGCCCCCCCCAGTAGATATCCCAAAATAATGCCAAAAGTCGCTGCATTGAATGAACGGAGATCAATTTTTTGCAGGAAGAAATCTAACCCCAAGACAGTGGCTCCAAAAGCTAACCCAAAAAAACCGCAAAACAAAGGATTAAAAAGTGTGTTTTGAGCATTTTTTTCAGTCGCAGCAATCATAACAGAAAGGATCGTGCAAAGGGAAAGGAACAGAATGCGAGGTAGTATAACGGAGAGTTTCATAGTGATTTCCTGTAGTTATTAGTGTAGCGGGAATTCTGTAACTCCCTCTGTAGTTTTCAAGCACTCATTGTGCAAACGGAGTTATACGGGAATTTCAATTTTTTGTCTATGACACAGTGGAAATGTATCAAAACTACTTCATCCTGTAAACTTCAGTGTATTTTTCTTCCAGATAGCGAGTGTACGCTGCTGCACTGAATTCCTTCCCTGTGGCAACCTTGAGCAGTTCCTGACTGGAATACCGTCTGCCGTGTCTATGAATATTTTTTTCCAACCATTGAGTGATAAATAACAACTCGCCTTTAGCAAGGCGTTCTTTCCAGTTGGGGTGGGATTTCTCGAATCCTTCAAAGAGGTGGGCCGCGTACAAGTTGCCTAGCGTATAGGTAGGAAAATAGCCGAAGCCGCCCATAGCCCAGTGCACATCCTGCAAGCACCCCTCTGAATCTTTTGTGGGTGTGATTCCCAGCAGTTCCTTCATTTTGCCATTCCAGGCTTTCGGAATATCATCTACATCCACTGATCCTTCGATCAGTGCACGTTCCAGCTCAAAGCGTAAGATGACATGGAGCGGGTATGTCACTTCATCGGCATCCACCCGGATGAACGACGGCTCAACCTTATTGACAGCGCGATAGAAGTCTTCAAGGCTGATGTTATCTAGTTTACCCGGGAAAGTCTTTTTGAGGAGCGGAAGGTAGTGTTGCCAAAAGGGTTTACTCTGGCCGATGCGTGTTTCCCACCAGCGGGACTGACTTTCATGGACACCTAGGGAGATAGCTTGGCCTAAAGGGGAACCATACTGCTCTTGAGGCAGTCCCATTTCGTAGAGGCTGTGGCCAGCCTCATGGAGGACAGTGGAGACGCAATTAATAATTGAAGTCGGGTGGATGCGTGTTGTAATCCGGCTGTCTGTGGGGTGCAAGGCAGAGGAGAAGGGATGCGTCGAGAAATCAAGCCGCCCATGGGCAAAGTTAAATCCCATGTCAAGCAGCAGCTTTTTGGAAAATTCTATCTGTTTGTCTGAAGGGAATTTTCCATGGAGGAAGCTGTCGTCGATTTGCTTTGCTGCCCCGATCCGTTTCAGCAAGGAATTGATGGATTTTTTAAGAGGTGAGAAGACCTTTTCCACCTCTTTTGTCGTCGCCCCCGGTTCGTACAAATCCAGAAGGGCATCATAAGGGTGGTCTTTGTATCCCAACAAATCAGCCTGCTTCCTTTTCATCACAATGAGTTTTTTCAGGAATGGGGCAAATGTATGAAAGGTGTTATTTTGTTTTGCTTCCCGCCATGACTGTAGGGATTGTGAGGTTAATTTAGCCAATTCAGTCACAAATTTCTTCGGAAGGACTTTTTCCTTAAGGTAATCGCGACGCCACTCCTTAAGAGCTATTTTTTGATCCGTAGATAAACTTTTTACCTTTATAGTGCCTTTAGTGAGATCAATGAGTTTACCAAGCGATTGAGTGAATTTCCTTCCTGTTTGCGCTTCATGGATAATGCCTGAGAGCATTTCGATCTGGGCTGAGCGAGCATCCGCTGCTCCTGAGGGCATATATGTTTCCTGATCCCACTCCAATAGCTGGTGGATCCCTGTAAGCGTGCGGATATAAATGCCTTGTTCGTGGAGGTTTTTATAATGTTGTTGGGCTTGGTTCGTCATATAATCCTTCTTCTAATGTGTTCTGTGGGCTTCTTCATGGATAAACATGCGCTGTATGCGGGGGCCGAGGCAAGTAATCAATTCGTGAACGATCGAGTCACCGCAAGCTGCCAAGGCTTCCGGTGAAAGGTAATGGCCATATTCATCTTCCCCAAAAATCAAGACGGAGTCGCCGGAAGCTGCATGGGGAATATCCGTGACATCAACCATCATGAAGTCCATGCAGATTTTTCCCACCATCGGAGCTTTTTGCCCCCGGATGATGACAACCCCTTTGCCGCTATAGTTGCGGTGTAGGCCATCAAAGTAGCCTATTGGGATGACGGCAATCAGCTGTCTGTCCCGCTCAACGGTATAGCTCCTGCCGTAACTGATCGTATCGCCTTTGTGGCAGGCATTGATGCCGACAATGCGGGAGACCAGTGAATGGGCGAGGCGGAACTCAGCAACATTTTTTGTCGCTTCCGAGGAGTGCAAACCATAGACGGCAACACCGATTCTTACCATGTTGTATTGAGGGAACTCAAAGCGGAGGGCCGCGCTGGAATTCGCAGCATGACGCCAGCAGGGGTGAATGTTGTGAGCTTCCAGCGTGGCAATGACAGCATCGAAGCGCTCTGCCTGCAGCCTGGTAAAAGCATCCTGGTTTGGATCCTCAGCACAGGCAAAATGTGTCATGATCCCTTCCATTACTAAAGAAGCGTAGCTTTGAATCAGCTGGGCCAGCTCTAAAGCCTCTTCTGGACGACACCCAAATCGATTCATCCCAGTATCGACATGCAGGTGTACTTTAACCTTCTTGTGCTGCTGTTCAGCGGCATTGGCGACGGCATCGATGAGGCTGCGGTCGCTCACACCGATCTCCAGTCCCCATTTAGCAACCTTTGCCGCCTCATAAATCGCTGCATTAATCACAAAGATTGCTTGGAAAGCTCCATTGCGTTTCAGGGCGACCCCTTCGTCAACGTAAGAGACACCGAGAATATCGATGTTGCATGATTCTAAAAACTTTGCCATGCGGACATCATCGGTGCCATAAGCTAAGGCTTTGACGATGACCATGACTCTAGTACACTGTGTTGTTAATTCTTCCGATTGAAATGTCGCGAGGGCTCCCGCGGTTGGACGATGTGCGGCAATTTTGCGTCGGATCGTTTCTAGATTTTCCGCGATTGCCGCTAGGTTAATCAGACACAGATTGCTGCACACACTGTCGTTGAATGTTTCTGTAATCGAGTCGATAGGGTATTTAGCATCCCCTTTGATCAGAACAATATCATTGTGTTGAATCTGCTCCTTGACGCAATTCAGCGCTTCCAGGTAGGTGGAAAATTGAGAAATCTTTATCCTGGAAACTGCTGGTTCCTGGGTTTTTAGATCTTCAAGCTCTTGAGTGATTGAGTCATAGCCGTGGGGGCCAAATATAATGAGGTGGTCAACTTTGGCATGAACGATTGCTTTCCCAATGTGGGAATAGTCATGGTTGGTATGTTGGTGTTTTCCCCGCATGCCGCCAAAGATAAAAATACGGCTTCCGTTCCCATTCGACTGATTAAAATACTTCAAGGCTCTGTCAACAGATTGCGGATCCGAACAATACGTGTCATTGATAAAGGTCGTCCCAAGAGGTGATCGCCAAATCTCTGTTCGCATGGGTTCAGGTGTATACGCTCGCAGGGCATTGCTGATGGCTTTTGAGGGAATCCCAAAGAGCCAAGCGGCCTTCGCTGTGATATTAATCAGATCAAGAAAATAGTAAAAACCGGAGGTGATCTGACCATGATGGCATGTGCCATCCGGAAAATCCACACGATATGCCATTTTTGCGCCGCGTTCCTCTGAAACAAATAAGGCATGAGGCAGGTGAGGGGAGTGCTCTGTCCAAAAATGGATGTCTGCGTTCAGGCTGTGTAGGTGCGATAGAATATGAGGATCATTAGGTAGGATCGCCCATTGTTTTTCCGGAGGCAGCTTGATAATTTTTAATAATTCAGAGGCTATTGTCTCCATATCCCCCAATGTAGCGATATGTTTTTTCCCAATATGCGTGATAATACTGTAGTCTGCACCAATGATTTCACTCAGGCGGTCCATCTCATTTTTTTGTGAAATCGCGACTTCAATGAGAGCGATAGCGTGCGATTTTCTGAGGGTGAGCACGCTTAAAGGGACTCCGACTTGACTATTGAAACTCTCTGGTGATGCGGCGACAGAGTAACTGGAAGCTAACATGGTCTGCAACAGGTCTTTGACCATTGTTTTCCCGTACGATCCTGCAATAGCGATGATGCGGCACGGGAGCTGCCTTCGATATCTGCCTGCAATTTCTTGGAGGGCGATTAATGGATCGTCAACGTATAATACCTGGGCTTTGCCAAGTGTTTGAGGGGGCTTCCATCCTTTTCTTGCAAGAATGTAGCGGGCCCCGGCTTCGACGGCATGATGGATAAATCGGTGACCGTCGTGAATTAGTCCTTCTAGGGCAATAAATAGAGCATCTGCGGAGTCAATACGTCGAGAATCGATGGTGATCTGGTTGGTGATTGCCGGGCGCGACGCATCGCCCCCGGCTTCGACAAATCCTTCCCACAAGCGTAAGTCAAATGAATCCATAGTTTAGCCACTCTTAGTTCATGAAGTGGAATAATCCCAGCCTGGAAGGGATTGGGGACATATAATATTCTATTAATACTTGTGGGTAATGACAAGCTTCCCTGCTCATTGCAAGAGTTTATATTAGACAGCGTATCAGTACATTGTCAAATATAAATTGATAGTATGCTAGGCGCAGTTCAAGGGCTCAGAGGGCATGATCTCGAGGAAATCAAATGATCCCAATGTTTCTCAAAACAACATCAGGTACTATTCAAACGTCTTTTTTGCCCT
>JBAWVE010000104.1:0-8299 GCA_037147435.1 Parachlamydiaceae bacterium | reverse complement strand
TGTATACCTTGCAACAAACTTACCATAGCGAAAAATGAGAAATTTACGGCATTTTTGCACCGTCGTAATGAGAGATCGATCCAATAACTTTTTCCAAATACAATTAATTTTACCCCAAACGCCCCACCCCCCATGGCTTATATCACAGACTCTTCGATAAGCTCTCAGTTGTTTCTCTAACTTTAAAACCCCCCAAACCAGGTCGTCCATACGGTGGGTCAGCTCATCCCGCATCAAAGTAGCACTATGAATCAGATCGGCATTCCATTGCTCAAATCCGATTCTATCTATCTGTTGAAACAATTCTGTAACGCATCCCTCCAATATTTCTACATATCCCCAGAGGCTATCATTAATCTGATAAACCATGTCCTCCCACTCTGCATGGGCAAAAGTTTTTTGTGTGGCGTGAGCTATTCTGTTGATTCTTCTGGAAAATTCCTCAATGGCTTCATCAAGGTGGATGGATTCCAGTCCTGCGGATCTTTCAAGCGAGGGAATCCCCTCTAGAAGCTGGACAGCTCGGATGATTTGATGGCTAAGATGCGTCTCTCTGCCTAGCAAATAACATTCAAGACGCTCTACCATTGAGTGGTCGAGTACCGCAACACTTTGATTCTCACACAATTGCCATGTCATAAACAATGCCTTGTTGAGGGTTGAGGTGAACTAGTTTTTGCAGCCTGTTTGCATTGTACATTGTAAAATTATTTATTGACAAGCCTGATCAAAGCCTTCTAGCAATTAGGCACGATTACTCTATTATTAATTTTCTAGTTTACAATATACTTAATAATGTTATAATAACATTACAATAATGAAACAACAAAACCTAATAAATAAAAATGGTTTTATTATGAATATTAATAAAATAAATCACACTACTAATCCAAGCACTAGTGATGGTCATTCATGCTCGAATTCACCGCGGCCCTCCACGAGTGTCGATCACAGAATCACTAATGCCTCCCAATCATTACATGGCGGAGAGCCCTCAGCAACTACTCCATTGGGACAGATAAGGGAAATTTCAACTGACAGACCTCCCGATGGGATGTTAGCAAGTGAACTTGAAAAAATTGTCAGAGATACATTCCAGCAACATACAACGGCTAATGATACGGGTAGAATTAATCGTCAAGCTCTCTTAATGGCTTTAAGAGATAAGATTATGCAGGCCGCCTCAAAGCCCCTGCATCAGCCGATGGCAATCGATGCTGATACTGATCCGATGTTTCAAAAGTTCAAGCTAACCAGCCCCAAAGAGAAAATTTCAGTGCTATTTCGAGTGGGGGTTAATGGTAATATAATTGATGCATATCTTAAGGGGGTAAATGTTGGCGAGGGAGGCTTTAAAAATGTCAGAGAATTACATAGTCTGCTTCAAGAAGAAACTGTTGCCTTAGCAGCAAGCAAAGTAGCATTTTTAAAAAAAGAGAAATCAGATAGTACATCAAGCAGTGTAGAAAGCACACCACGTAATGTGTCTCCAAAATTCGACAATAGAAGGGCAGACGCTAATCGAAATAAAATCTTTAGTGACGATTTACTGTTAGAAGAAAACAATATAAATAAACTTCGTATCGCTATGGAAAAAGAATCTAACACAGCTGGGCTGCCTCCTCCAGCGGGGTTGATTACATGGTATAATGCAAAAGGGGTTAAAAGAACTGCTATGATCACAAAACTTGCAGAATTTGATGGAAAGACATTTCTGGAAGAGGATTTTTCCTCAGCCACAACTTTGCAGAGAATACAGTGCGTCAAGGATATTGCGAATATATTATCTTTAATGCACAAACACAAATTCCTTCATTTGGACGTCAAGCCTAGCAACATTTTGATCGACAAAAATTCAGAGGGAAAAATCAAGGCCTATCTGATTGACTATGCGGGCATGCAATCAAGCGACACTACAAAAGGAAGCGTCCACACTGAAAGCTACACGAATAAGTCTGCGAGCCTGCCCCACCAAGACGTGCATGCATTCGCCATGACTGCCTTTGAACTGTTAACCGGCAAGACGATGGAACTGGCAGCACTTCAGGTAACGATTTCTGCGGTGAAAAAAGATATACGAGAGCTGATCGCGCAGAAACTCAAAAACACCCCCGAGAACTCGCAAGTGCTAGCTGCACTTAAGTTAAAAAAGAAAACATTAAAATCGCAATTAAAAAACAAAATAAATTCTGACATGGAAAAACTAAAGTTAGCATACAGTAAAAATGAATCACAAATAATATATAAATCTTTGACAAAAATGATATCTATTAAGGGTAACAAAAAAGAAAGTAGCCTAGGGATTAAAGGTTTTTTGAATATCCTCAACAAACTCTATCCGCCTATAACACATAGCGACGAGACGACTTGCTAGTCCTTAGAGATCGGCTAAGAACCTGTCTCGAGATGAACCGATTTTTAGCGAAGCCCTGCAGGTGATCATCGTCTATTCTGTACACTTCTGACCGAAAAGGTGATCAAAGCCAGCATTCTCTTTCTTTTAATATGACAATTCAATTATGAGTAGATTTTAAAGAGGGAGGGCTGAAAATGACTGTAATTTTTTTTATCTTTGCGATGGCGATTGTATTGATGGGGTTGGGGCTACGTAAAGCGGCGCTGATTTTGGCGCTGGTTAACCTATTATTCTGCCTGGGAATGTTCTGGCATCACGTCACAAGCTCCGTAAACATACTATTATAGGGAAAACCATGTTAACTTTAGAACGTCAACTGAATGCACTCGTCGTTTGGATCATCTGCGGTGTGCTGCTCTCGGCGTATTGTGTCGATTTTTTTTGGCATGAAGTCCCCTGTCCATTATGTATTCTTCAGAGGTTGGGAATGGTCGGCGCGGCCTGCGGACTTCTCCTGAATGTACGTTTCGGTATTAAGATGTCCCATTACGGACTGACTATCCTCAGCTCCCTTGTGGGCGGCACCGTAGCCTTACGTCAGATCACATTGCATGTGTGTCCCGGCATGCCCACATTTGGATTCCCCGTCCTCGGCCTCAGCTTGTATACCTGGTCATTTGTTGTCTTTGCCTGTACAGTGCTTTCCGTTGCAGGCATGCTCTTTCTTTACGATCCTGCAAAAGACAACAAAGCACCGCCCACAAAAGATAAACTCGGTGCCCTGACTTTTGCGCTGCTTTTAATCATAGCTACGGCAAACGTCGTAACGACTTATTCCCATTGCGGATTTGGCCCTTGCCAGGACTAATTTCCCCTATTCGAGGACGATACTGAGCAGCTTGTTGGGAACAAAGACCACCTTGTGGATTTTCTTTCCATCAAGACAGCGGATGATTCCAGGATTCTGCTGCGCGGCTGCTAGGACATTGGCTTCGGATTGATCTTTAGGAAGTTCAAAACGGCCGCGTACCTTGCCATTCACCTGAACAACGTACGTGATCACTTCGTCATGCAAATAAGATTCATCTGCAACAGGGAATGGGCAGTAAGCAAGAACCTCGTTGCATCCGAGCAACTGCCACACTTCTTCAGCCAAATGCGGTGCAAAAGGCATCAGGGCTTGCGTGGCCATTTTAACAACAGCTCGTGGATAAGCTGGCAGCCTGACAAATTCGTTAATGAATTCCATCATTTTGGCGATTGCCGTATTAAACTGAAGGAGCTCCATGTCTTTAGTAACCCCAGCAATCAGGCGATGCCCCAGCTTCAAAGCTTCGGGAGAGATTGCATCCGTGAGTTTTTCCGAAGTCGCAAGATCGTAGAAGCGTGACAGGAAGCGGCTGCATCCACTGACGGCATCGGTATTCCATATCTTCTCTTTTTCGAGAGGTCCCATGAACATTTCGTAGAGACGCAGTGAATCCGCCCCAAACTCTTCGATGATGTCATCTGGAGTGATCCCATTCAACTTTGACTTGGACATTTTCTCAACTTGACTCTTGAGCTCTTCTCCCGTGGAACGTTGAAAGAAACGCCCATTTTTTTCATCAACATCTTCCGGATCGACATAACCTCCGCCGGTCTTTTGGAAGGAACGGGCCACAATAATTCCCTGATTGCGCAGAGATTGGAATGGCTCCAACGTAGAGACAAGGCCGCAATCGTACAAAACTTTATGCCAGAAACGTGCATAAAGCAGATGCAAGACAGCGTGTTCGACGCCGCCGACATAGAGATCTACAGGCATCCAATACTTTTCTGCTTCGGAACCCCAGGCTTCGTTCTCGTTATGAGGATCGCAAAAACGGAGGTAATACCAGCAAGATCCTGCCCATTGTGGCATGGTATTTGTTTCGCGCAACGCTTTTTTTCCGGTCTTTTCGTCAAAAACCTCAACCCACTGGCGCGCACGGGCCAAAGGACTTTGTCCATCCCTTGTAGGCTTGAAGTCTGTCATTTGTGGCGGCGTTAAAGGTAACTCATCAAGGGCTAGAACACGTTTCGACCCATCTTCATAATGAAGGATAGGAAACGGTTCACCCCAGTAACGTTGGCGTGAGAACAGCCAATCGCGCAATTTATAGGAAATCGCACGCTTACCGCAGCCATGCCCTTCCAACCAGGCAATGAGTCGATCTTTTGCCGCTTCTGTTGTCAAGCCATGTAAAGACAAATCGTCGATCTCGCTATTGACGTAATCCCCCTTCCCAGTCCAACAGAAATCCCCTCTCATTGTTTGCAAGGTCACTTCAACAATCGACATCCCTTCAGGGACGCACTCAGGAGATTTCGATGCATCGGGCCGGATAACGGGAATAATTTCCAATCCAAATTTCTTGGCAAAATCAAAGTCACGAGCATCGTGGGCAGGTACCCCCATGACAGCACCAGTTCCATAATTCATGAGGACGTAGTCGGCAATCCACACGGGAATTTCCCTTCCGTTGACTGGATTGATGACATAAGCGCCGAGAAACTCGCCAGATTTTTCTTTGTTTAGCTCCGTACGGAACAGATCAGATTCCGCTGCGGACATTTTTTGGTACTGTTCTACAGCATTTTTTCGATCTTGAGTGGTAATTTTTGCTACCAGAGGATGCTCTGGAGCAATCACCATGAAGGTGGCGCCAAAAAGGGTGTCCGAACAAGTTGTGAAGACTGAAATCTCTTCGGTTGAGTCTTTTACCTTAAATGTGATGTTAGCGCCCAGACTTTTTCCAATCCAGTTTGTTTGGAGCCGTTTCAGACTGTCTGGCCAATCGAGAAGGGCCAAATCCTCAAGGAGGCGTTCGGCATAAGCAGTAATTTTTAAAATCCACTGTCGCAATGGACGCCTTTCGACGGGGAATCCCCCTTCTTTGGAGCGCCCATCTTCGACTTCCTCATTTGCTAGGACAGTACCAAGATCCGGACAGTAATTAACGAGAGCTTCTGCTTCGTATGCCAATCCCCTCTCGTACAATTTTGTGAAAATCCACTGTGTCCATTTGTAGTAGCTTGCGTCGCTAGTGGTAATTTCACGATCCCAATCATAGCTAAACCCTAACGATTGAAGTTGTCGGCGAAAGTTGGCAATATTTTTTTTCGTCGTTGCTTCGGGGTGTGTCCCTGTCCGAATGGCGTACTGTTCGGCGGGAAGGCCAAAGTTATCCCAACCCATTGGATGGAGGACGTTGAATCCTTTTTGCCGCTTGAAACGTGCGATAATATCTGTTGCAGTGTACCCTTCGACGTGACCGACATGAAGTCCGGACCCGGATGGATAAGGGAACATATCCAAGACATAATACTTAGGTTTTGCGTAGTCAACGGAAGCTTTAAACGTCCGGTGTTCCTGCCAATATTTTTGCCATTTGGCTTCAATTTCTGTGTGATTGTATTTCATATGAGAAGATTTTGGATGTTGTTTTTAAGGTTATCTGCTATTCTTCGGATTCTACCATAATGGGCCATAAATACTCTATGTCAAAACAGTCTAAGCCAAAAGCACAAACAAATACAGGGAAACTTTTCACTAATCTCCTGAAAACCACTCAGCAGTTTATTCAAGGAAAAAGTTTTCAACCCGCCACGTTTGAGGAACTTTTCTCCAAACTTCACATGGCGGAACAACACCACTCCATCTTTGCTGAAGTATTAAGCACTTTAGTTCAGGAAGGTGTCATCGAAAGTGTCCGGGGAAAATATGCATGCAAGAGCGTGAGGGACGATACAATTACTGGCATCCTCAGACTGCACCCTCGCGGTTTCGGTTTTGTAAAAGCGGAAAATACAACCGAATATACACAAGATATCTTCATCCCGAAACATCTGACTGAAGGCGCCGTCGACGGCGACACTGTGGAAGTGGTCGTCAATCACGAAGTTGTCTCTGAAAAAGGACCCGAAGGGCGCGTTTCAGCCATCATCACACGAGGACGGACACACCTGGCAGGCATTATCCGCGAAGCCACGCAAGGCGGCGCATATTACGCTTATGTTCCGCTGCTTGGAGCCACTCAAAATGTGGTTGTGGAAATTGCGCCGGGAGAAAAGCTTACCGTCGGGGACCGCATTGTCATGGAAGTGGAGGAATGGGGATCCAAAAGCTGCGCCACCATTGCCCGCTTCTCGCGACATCTCGGACACATTTCCGATCCCTCATGCGACAATTCAGCGGCGATTGAGGAATATGGATTAAGAAACAGTTTTTCACCACCGGCCGTCAATGAAGCCAAAGAATTTGGCACGAGGGTTTCTGTCAGTGAGATACGCAACAGGGAAGATATGCGTTCTCTTACCTGCTTTACCATCGATCCAGATACCGCCAAGGATTTCGACGATGCGATTAACCTGACGAAAGATGATCTGGGCCACTACCATCTTGGCGTCCATATCGCCGATGTTTCCCATTATGTCCAACCTGGAAGTCATCTGGATATCGAAGCGCAGATGCGTTGTAACTCAACCTATTTCCCCGGATTTTGCCTACCTATGCTGCCGCGGGAACTTTCCGACAATCTCTGCAGCCTCAAGCCCAATGTCAATCGTCTGACAGCCTCTGTCATGATGGAGTTTGATCCCAGCGGCACCCTTGTCAACTACCGCATGACACGCAGCGTCATCAAAAGTGCCAAGCGATTTACCTATAAAGAAGCCAAAGCTGTTCTGGATGGAAAAAAGAAAAGCCCCCACCTCGCCACCCTGCAACTCATGGTCGAACTGTGCGGACACCTGAAAAAGAAGCGTTATGAAAGAGGAAGCATCGAATTTGGCCTGCCGGAGCTTGTTGTCCTTGTAAATAGTGAAGGGATGCCGACAGGAACAGATTACGTCACCTACGATATCACTCACCAACTTGTTGAAGAGTTCATGCTTAAAGCCAACGAAACAGTGGCCTGGCACCTTAACAAAGAAGGAAAACATCTCACTTATAGAATACATGATGTGCCTTCGGAAGAAAATATGAGGGATTTTTCCATTCTTGCCCAAGCCTTTGGATTTACATTGTCAGAAACGCCGACACCGAAAGAAATTCAAAAACTTTTTGATGAAGCCATGGCAACACCCTACGGAGAATATCTAGCAACAAGTTACATCCGCCGCATGCGCCTTGCGATGTACTCCTCAGATAATATTGGGCACTATGGATTAAGCCTCATCCACTACTGTCATTTCACCAGTCCGATCCGCCGTTATGTCGACCTTGTTGCCCATCGTATTCTATTCCACCAAATCGTGGGTAAAGAAGAGCTGGAAATGATTTCAGCGCGTTGTTCCGAGCAGGAGCGGCTGAGTGCAAAAGCTGAAAACAGCGTCAAGTTACTTAAGAAATTGCGCCTGCTGGACGCTCACCGGAAAGAGAATGCTTTCAGACAATATGAAGCAGTAGTGTCTAAAGTGAAAAATTTTGGTGTTTATTTTGAAGTTCTCGAATTGATGCTGGAGAGCTATCTGCACGTATCCGAACTGGAAAACGACTATTACGTCTTTGATGAAGCGGAAGTGGTCCTGCGCGGACGCCATCACGGCCAAATCTACCGGGCTGGAGACAAAATCACCGTCATGCTCAAAGATGTCGATTTGATCACTCTGGATAGCAAATGGGATCTTATCCCTGATGCCCAGTCGGGTTCGTCTGCCCCCACTCAAGGACGACGCCATGACCAACGCAGTCGGAAAACGAGCTCTCGACGACCACCAAAGTCGAAAAAGCCTCATGAAAAACGCAATAAGCGGCGATGACAGATGAAAAATCAACCCACAGATGAGGCGCCAACAGCCGGGACAACAATCAAGACCTATTTCATTACGGGACTTGTCATTCTCCTTCCGTTAGCCCTAACGTGCGCTATTGTTATTTTCGCTGTTAACCTGCTCACAGACCCTTTTGTTGGCATCGTT
>JBAWVE010000103.1:0-8335 GCA_037147435.1 Parachlamydiaceae bacterium | reverse complement strand
CCTACCCATCCTGCCAATCCTGTTATTTTATTTTTTTGACTGAAAATCCTCTTCGGTCAGGTGATTCGGTTACTATTAAATTATTGGATTAACACTTGTGGGTAACGACAAGCTATTGGTAGCTGGAAGAATTTTCATAACATAGCTGTTTTTCTTACTGATTTACTCCAGTCCTAATTACTGTTTAAGAACCCTATCATTTTTTTAAAATAATATATAGACTACAATATATAGACTAACAATATATAGACTAACTATTTACATAAATCCAGTAATCGTGTATAATATATTGTAATGATTCAATAAGGTCCTATAAAAACCAAAAATAAAGAATCTTGTTTATGAAAAATATCTCTGCACAAGGCAGTTCTCCGGTACAATTTGGACGCAGCTCCCCCTCGTCCGAACGCAGCTCCCCCACAGCTGGGCGTGTCTCCCCCTCGTCCGAACGCAGCTCCCCCTCGTCTGAACGCGGCTCTCCAGCAACGGGGGACAACTCTCCGTTACGATCAAGACGCGGCTCCCCCCCGGCAGGACGCGTATCCCCCACGACTGGACGCAAAACTCCTCCGCAGTCAACTCCACTCACTTCCTCCTTTTTGCAAGACTACATACCGGAAGCGATACAAACGACAGCTCAGGCAGGATGGGATCAAGTGCGTACTAAAGGGACGTCAACCTGGACATGGCTCCGCCCTTATATGAGTGCTGACTATCTGAAAAAAACAACGATGGCATCTATCGAAAGAACGATTGTCCCATGGTTAAATCCTGTTGGCTATGCCGATAAAACTAAAGCATCTAAGAACATATGCGGAATTGTTCAGGGAATAAAAATCAAGTTAACTGCAGATATTGTTTATCAGGAAAATCTAATTAAAAAGCTAGAGAAAAGTCAATCTACGGAAAAGCAAATCATAAAAGCTAAAGACGAACTCGCAGAACTTAGAACCCAGTTAGAAGGTGCTTGCAAAAGTTATGAAACCCACAAGACACATCTCAATCATTTGCAACAATTGAATACTGTTCAAAAGATGGCTCAATTCACCACGGTCATCGCCCAGACAGCTAACCTTGTGGTCCCGGGATCTGGTCCCTTGGTTGGCGTGGCAATGAAAGTAGTGTCCATAGGGTCCCAACAAGGGTTAACGGGAGATTTTACGAATAAATGTGCAGAAGATACTGATGCAGCTGCGCGGTTAGCTGCTAAAGAAAGGAGGGCCATGAACAACAGAACGCTCATTACTATAGCATCGACTATAGCTTCCACAGTCGCTCCTCTTGCTCTTCATTATATGCTGCAGTCCGTCTCTGCTCAGGAAAATAACTGACTTAAAATAGTGGCCTCAAGTATTATCCCAGCATGTTTAGAAAACGGCAGCGAAAACACTATCCGCCCGGTACCTTTATTCCCACACCGGCGCGCGTCTGTGCTATTATCCAGTTATGTTTGGCTTTTACGATTATTTTGTGGTTTGCTTCTCAACCCTTTGTAGGGGAAATATTCACTTTAAAATCACGCTTGCTTTTCTACCAGGACCTAATGGGTGTTCCTTCGCACGCTGGATTTTCTCCGGAAAGATTGGCACGCCTGGAGCGCAATAGCGAGCGCTTTCAACAGCTGCCTCGGGGAAAGCAGGAGCAATTGAAACATGAAGTAAAAGCCATTCACGACCAATTTAACCGGTCGTTTTTAAGTAAGCTGAGCGAAGTGATCAAAATTTTTGCATTTGACTTTTCCCCCTACGAACTTCTGTGGCTGGTATTATCTATTGCCATTCCGATCATGCTATTGAAACGCGTGGAGGGGGCCGCGCAGGCAGTGTGGCTACTGCCCCTATTAGTTGCCTGTTACACGCTAGATAACAGGATGTATGGACGACAGGCAGGGCCGCTGAGTGATTCGCTGCTTTTTCCAACTGAGCAGGAACTTGTTTATGGGTATATTGAAGGAGGCCTTAGCCGCAACGTCATGGAGCAGCAGGAACAGTTAATTAATGGGTGGCAACGCTATCTCGTTATTAACTGGGGTAAAGATGTTCCAGCAGATGATGCTGGGTCTTTTTCAAAACAGGTTGAGAATGCAGAATTCATTTTCACCTTGGCGCGTCTGGAGATCCGTTCACAAGAGCCAACTCCCCTCTTAAAAAAAGATATCCAGCAGCCGATAGCGCTAGTGGCAGCATACTTTTTGTGGAATTTATTTTTTGCGTATACGGCTTCAAAGAAAGACAATAAATTGTTTGACCAAATGTGAAGGGATCGCATAAGATCCGTCCCAATCACAAGATTTGGGGTCTAATAATGAGTTCACCGCGCGATACACCTATAAACGACAATAAGCCGTCCGACACTTCGGATGGCTTTTTTTTTGCTCAAATGATCCGGGAAACGGCATTTCAAGATGATCAATCGATACAAAATCTATCCACCTCACCTGCCGTTTCCAAGATGACCCCTTCGAGTTTATTACTGGAGAATGGAACAGTCTTCAAGGGGATGTCGCCCGATTGGCAAGACGGCCGCTTTGATGGGGAAGTCGTCTTTACTACTGGAATGACAGGTTATGACGCCTCTTTGACGGATCCCTCTTATGCCGGGCAGATCCTTGTGTTCACTTACCCCTTGTTGGGCAATTATGGGGTTACCACTCCGGATAATTGGGAGTCGGAGCGCATCCATGCTGCAGGGGTGGTGTTGTGCACCCTGTGTGACCAGTGGAGCCATGGGAAAAGTGTTCAGTCGCTTTTACAATGGCTTAAAAACGAAAATGTTCCCGTCATCACAGGTGTGGATACCCGTGAGTTGACAAAAGTTTTAAGGGAAGCAGGGACCATGAGGGGTTCGATCACAAGTGGTGATCACCTCTTTCAGCCCATTGATTTGGCATCCCCTAAAGTCACAGTTCCTGAAAAAATTGTCTATGGGGATTCCGGGAAGCGCATCATTCTTGTCGACTGTGGCATGAAAACGAATATTTTGCGTCATCTGAAAAAATTTCCAGTCACAATAGAACGTGTCCCCTATGACTACGACTACTCAAACGAAGAGTTTGATGGTGTTTTCCTTTCTAACGGCCCAGGGGATCCTGCGAGCTATGTAGAGACAATTGCCGTTTTGCGCCGAGCCATGAAAAAGGACAAGCCTATTTTTGGCATTTGCTTAGGGATGCAACTCCTTGCCTTGGCAGCTGGCGCCACATCCTATAAATTGGCCTATGGGCATCGGGGACATAATCAGCCATGCATTGAAATTGAAACTAAACGTTGTTTTGTGACAAGTCAAAATCACGGTTATGCTGTGCTAGAAGACACCCTCCCCCCTGAATGGAAAGTCACCTTTAAGAATCTAAATGATAATACAGTAGAAGGGATTAGTCATACCTCCTTACCGTTTTTCGCTGTGCAATTTCACCCGGAGGCGGCCCCTGGCCCTACTGACACCGAATGGCTATTTCAACGATTTGCCGCGATGCTCGGAATCAAATCAGGACAGGATGCGCCCCGTAAAAACTGTGGCCAGACTTATGAACACACCATACTGTGTTCGGGAAGCAAAATCTTGATCCTAGGTTCTGGGGGCTTATGCATTGGCCAGGCGGGTGAATTTGACTATTCTGGCTCTCAAGCGATTAAAGCTTTAAAAGAAGAAGGCATGATTACGGTATTGATCAATCCGAATATCGCCACTGTGCAAACTGATGAAGGATTGGCTGATCATGTGTATTTGGAGCCGTTGAATCTGGAGACAGCCACACGGATTATCGAGAAAGAAAAGCCCGATGGCATTTTGTTGGGGTTTGGTGGGCAAACAGCGCTAAATCTAGGCATGGCCCTCGATGATGCCGGGGTCTTAAAACGATTTGGAGTTAAAGTACTTGGCACTTCAGTAGACACAATACGCATTTCTGAAGATCGATTGCTATTCAAAGACACCCTCCATTCGATTGGAGTCGACACTCCACATAGTTTTGCTGCAAAGTCGGTTGAGGAAGCTCTTCAAGCCTCAAGAAAGATTGGTTTTCCACTCATGATGCGCTCTGGATTTTCCCTGGGCGGTCTGGGATCCGGGAAAATTGCGGATGAAAAGGAGCTGATCTTCCGCGCCGCGGAAGCGTTAAGCAATGCGCCGCAGATCCTTATCGAGGAGTACCTTGAAGGGTGGAAAGAAATCGAGTACGAAGTTGTCCGGGATGCTGCTGACAATGCCATCACCGTATGCAACATGGAAAATTTGGATCCGATGGGAATTCACACCGGAGAAAGTATTGTCGTTGCGCCGTCACAAACGCTGACGAATCAGGAATTTCACATGTTGCGCGAAGTGGCCCTAAAAACTATTCGCCATCTTGGAGTCATTGGAGAATGCAACATTCAGTATGCCCTGCACCCTTTTTCCGGCGAATACCGTGTCATTGAAGTGAACGCCAGGCTGTCGCGCTCGAGCGCATTGGCTTCGAAAGCCACAGGATATCCCCTTGCGTTTATTGCAGCGAAAATTTCCCTTGGAAAATTGCTCCATGAATTAAAAAACCAGGTTACCCGACAGACATCTGCATTTTTCGAACCGGCGCTTGATTATATTGTTGTTAAAATGCCCCGCTGGGATACGCAGAAGTTTAAAGCCGCCAACCGGACAATTGGATCCGAAATGAAAAGCGTTGGGGAAGTAATGGCAGTCGGACGGTCTTTTCCTGAAGCCTTGCAAAAAGCTGTTCGAATGCTGAATATTGGCTCAAATGGCCTATCAGACTATCCCCAAACGATCCCAAATCCCATTAATGAAATCATTCAATCGCGCGCCACAGACCGCCGCTTATTTGCAATCTACCAATATTTCAAGCAAGGTGGTGCTGTTGAAGAAGTTCACAGGGTATCCAAAATCGATCCCTGGTTTCTCTACCACATCGATACAATCGCAAAGATAGAAACATCAATTGCTGAAGCCCCTGCCTTGACTGCCGAAATACTCCTGCTGGCAAAGAAAAACGGATTCTCTGATTCCACTGTGGCCAGGCTCCGCACAACAACGGAAGATGTGATCCGTGCGACACGCCTAACGCATGGAATCCGCCCCTATGTCAAGCAAATCGACACCCTCGCCGGAGAGTTTGCCGCACAAACGAATTACCTCTATCTGACCTACCACGGAAGCGCCGATGATGTCCCCCCATCCGAAGCGCCCGCTATCGCAGTATTGGGATCGGGACCGTATTGTATTGGATCATCCGTCGAATTTGACTGGTGCGCCGTCAACGCCCTGAAAAGCCTCAGGAAGATGGGTGAGAAAACAGTCATGATCAATTCCAACCCCGAGACCGTCTCAACGGATTATGACGAGTCTGATCGGCTGTATTTCGAAGAATTGACCCTTGAGAGAGTTTCTGATATCGCCGACTTTGAAAAGCTCAAGGGCATCGTTGTTTGCGTCGGAGGGCAGATCGCCAATAATTTAGTTATCCCTCTGGCCCGACGCGGCTACCCTATTTTAGGAACCCCTGTCGACGGTATTGATACTGCAGAAGACCGCGAGAAATTCTCTTCACTATTGAACCAGCTGAACATCGACCAACCTGCCTGGGAAAAAGCGCTGAATATCTCTCAGGCAAAAGCATTTGCAAAACGCGTGGGGTATCCTGTGTTGGTCAGACCATCGTACGTCCTTTCCGGCGCGGCGATGAATGTGATCTATAGCGACCATGATCTCGATAGATTTTTGAAAGAAGCAGCTGTCTGTTCCAATGGTCACCCCGTCGTCTTATCTAAGTTCATCGAACACAGCAAGGAGCTGGAGATTGATGGCATCGCACAGGACGGAAAGATCATTGTCCAGGCAATCAGCGAACACATCGAGAATGCCGGCGTCCACTCGGGGGATGCCACAATCGTTATTCCACCGCAACGGATCTATCTGGGAACAATCCGCCAGGCAAAAAATATTGCCAGGGACATCGTCAAGGCATTGAAGATTACTGGCCCATTCAACATTCAGTTTCTTGCCAAAGACAATCTTGTAAAAGTCATCGAATGCAACGCGCGCGCCTCCCGTTCTTTTCCGTTTGTCTCAAAAGTCATTCACCATAATCTTATCGACACTGCTGTGAAGGCAATTTTAGGTAAGCCGATACCCTTGGCCAAAGATACATTGGAACTGAATTACGTCGGAGTCAAAACATCGCAATTTTCCTTTAGCCGGTTAAAGGGAGCCAATCCCGTTGCCCAAGTGGAGATGGCTTCAACCGGTGAGGTAGGTTGTCTAGGAGATACCTTTCATGAGGCATTCTATCGTTCGTGGATGGCCACAGGACAGAAAATTTTAGGAAAAAGGCTTTTGTTGAGTATCGGGGGCGACAAAAAAATCAGGCTGCTGCCGCTAGTTCAAAAGTTGGAAGCGGACGGATGGGAGCTGTATGCTACTGAAGGCACGCACGACTTTTTAGCGGCTCACGGAATTGCCTCTAGAATACTTTATAAGATCATCGAGAAGCTCAGTCCCAACATCAAAGAAACACTGACCTCCAAACAAGTCGATTTGATTATCAATATCCCGACCAGCGACAGGGCATCAAGTATGACAGATGGCTTTACCATTCGCCGGATGGCCATCGATCATCAAATCCCCTTGATTACAAACTTGCAGATTGCCCAGCTGTTTATGCTGTGTTTATGCGAAGTCAACTTAAATGAATCCCCCATAAAACCATGGAAAGAGTACGTGACCCATGAGCTGTGAAACAATCCCCCTTAGTACCTTCCGGAATCGTAGCGTCATTTCCATGCGCGATTTTTCTGTAGCAGATATTTTAACGATTTTAGACTTTACCAAAGTCATAGAGGAGAACCCCTCTGCCTATTCCCTTAAAGGTAAGCTAATGGCAAGCTGTTTTTTCGAACCCTCAACGCGGACACGGCTTTCTTTCGAAGCCGCAATGAAAAAGCCAGGCGGCGATGTGATCGGATTTTCTGATGCTCAAAGCACATCAACAACTAAAAAAGAAACACTCCATGATACGATCAAGGTGATTGGACACTATGCTGATGTGATCGTGATCAGACACCCTCTTGACGGGGCTGCTGCCCATGCTTCCGCGTCCACCGATAAGCCCGTCATTAATGCCGGTGACGGATCCAATCAGCATCCCACACAAACACTTCTGGATTTATATGCTATCAGAGAAAGCCAGGGGCGCCTTAACAACTTGCACATTGCTTTCACCGGCGACTTGAAACACGCACGCACGATTCACTCCCTAGTGCAGGCAGCTTCCTATTTCAAAATGCGCATGTATTTTGTCGCCCCGGCAGGGCTGGAACTTCCCAGACAGATTGCAGACGACCTCAAACGGCGGAGTATTCTATTTTCATTCCATCCTCATTTAATTGATATTATGCCTAAGTTGGATATTCTCTATATGACTCGTGTGCAGGAAGAAAGGATGGCGACGACATTCCTGCACTCACATCTGAGTGATCACATACTGACTAGCGCCATGTTGGATCATGCCAAGCCCACAATGAAAGTTTTGCACCCTCTGCCGCGGGTAAGAGAGATAGCTCCTGATGTTGACAATACACCGCATGCCTACTATTTTGAGCAGGCTCGTTATGGTCTTTTTATTCGGCAGGCCCTATTAACACTAATTTTGGGGGCGGTATGAAATTGGCGGAGATAATACAGGAAGCAGGTACGCTGGAATTGACAAAGTCGCATTCTGTGGCTTCAATTGAGCACGGGACTGTCATCGATCACATTCTCCCCGGAAAAGCTATCCTGCTGCTCCGACTGTTGAAACTGGAAAACCATCATAATCAGATCACAATTGGGTTGAACTTGCCAAGCGGACGCATGAAAACCAAAGATCTTATTAAAGTCTCGGGGTGGGAACTGACGCCAAAAGAAACTTCTCAGATTGCTGTATTTTCTCTGGGCACCACCATCAATATCATTAGCAACTATCAAGTCGTGAAAAAAATCCCTGTTATCCTCCCTGAAACCATCGAAGATATCCTTGTGTGCCCGAATGCCAACTGTATCACTCACAAGGAATCAACTTCACGCCGTTTCCTGGTGAAATCCCACCGCAAGGAAATCCAGATGGAATGCTCTTTCTGCGAAAGATGCGTTTATCTGAATGAAATTACCGGGTACATACTTTGATCCCAAAATCTGCCATATAGCTCGACTTGTCGAGCTGTATGAGAGCGGCGACAAGTCGCACGCATAAAAGATAAGATATTGCCATCGTCGGCAGATGAATCATCCAACACCTCAGCCTAAGCACCAATGTCGTCAAAATAAGGGATTTTTATGGTGCTACGGGTACCAATCTCGATAG
>JBAWVE010000102.1:0-8359 GCA_037147435.1 Parachlamydiaceae bacterium | reverse complement strand
ACCATGTTCGGTTACTATTAAATTATTAGATTAACACTTGTGGGTAACGACAAGCTCTGCAGCACAAGGTACAAGCGAATTATTCCTAAGATTTAAAAAGCTATAATAACCTAAGCGAAGAGGCTTTTCGGTCAGGTGATCATGGCTATCAAAAAGTGTTACCTTCATTTGAACCATGCCAGTAAATTGTACCTTAAGTTTTTTTGAGAAACGCGCGATCTTTGATATCCTTGGGATCATGACTTTGATCCAAACTCCAGCTTTACAAAAAATGTCAATCATATCATCTTGGAGTTATACGAAAGGGACTATCGGGCGCGGGCTCGGGCGGGGGCACATGGACGAAAGCGACAGGATCACAAGATGATAGAACAGACAGCAAGTACCTACAACGTTGAGATTGTCATGATTTTAGCTGTCGGCTTTGTCGTTGCCAGCTTGTTTGGCTATCTTTCGCAGCTCGTCAAATTTTCCCCAATTTTCGGATACCTCATTGCGGGGTATATCATCGGACCTTTTTCGCCAGGTTTTGTGGCCGATGCCAACGTTGCAGAACAGCTTGCCGAGATTGGCGTTATCCTTATGATGTTCGGCGTTGGGTTGCACTTAAAGTGGCAGGAGCTCCTTAAGGTAAAATATGTTGCTATCCCTGGGGCCCTCATCCAGACATTCTTTACGACAGTTGCCGGCGCCTATTTCGTTCATTTCTTAGGTTGGACCATTGAGGCAGGAATTGTCGTAGGCCTGTCCATTGGAGTCGCCAGTACCGTCGTCATGATTCGCGTGTTATCCGACCATAAAAGCCTAGACACCCCTGAAGGCCATATAGCAGTGGGGTGGTTGATTGTTGAGGACATCCTGACAGTCATCGCCCTATTGTTTCTGCCGGAGCTTGCACTTTCATTGGGCGGCGAAGATATTGCTATGGGAACCTTGATGGGTTCCATAGGGATAGCCCTGTTTAAGTGTGCAGCTCTTGTTCTGATTACAGTATTTATCGGATTTAGAGCCGTTGCCTACATCTTTGACAAGGTGGCGCGTACCCGTTCGCAGGAATTATTTACTCTGACAGTACTTGGGTTAATTTTTGGAATAGCTACAGGGTCAGCGTATCTTTTTGGTACTTCGATCGCCTTGGGAGCCTTTATTGCCGGTCTTATTATTGGACAGACAGATGTAAAACACCAAGCTTCGGCAAATGCCCTCCCTTTGAAGGACGCTTTTGCTGTGATTTTTTTCCTTTCTGTCGGCATGTTGTTTAATCCATTAGCTTTGATTGCCCACTTCCCTCTTTTTATCGGAATCCTAACCATCATTTTATTTTTAAAACCGCTTATCGCCTTTATCACAGTGAGGGTACTAAAATATCCTTTTAAAACTGCTTTGATTGTCGCTGCAACGTTAGCTCAGATTGGAGAGTTTTCCTTTATCCTTTCTGAAGAGGCCCTTAAATTGAAAATCATTCCTGAAGAGGGTTACGACATCATCGTGGGTTGCGCCCTGATCTCCATTGCACTCAACCCCCTGTTTTTTACACTCTCAAAATGGGTCTCCAAGTGGTATAGTCAGAGAAAGAATGGGGAAATCAACCAACATACCGAGCCGCCCCTGGGCACTGTCGCCCGTGCCATCATCGTGGGATTTGGCCCCATAGGGCAAGATGCAGCCCGAATTTTAGAAGAGCTGGGAATGTTGTCCGTCATTATCGATACCAATGTAGATACCGTGTCGAAAAGAAAGAAAAAGAAACGAGAGGCGGTCTTCGGCGATGCTTCTGTTGAACATATCCTTGAAGCGGCACGCGCCGAACGTGCCGATCTGCTTGTCATTACAATACCGGATGTCGCCACAACGGAAAATGTAATCCGCTCGATTCGCCACCTGAATCCCGGCATTCGCATTGTCGCTAGAACGACATATTCCCAAGATAAAGACCGCCTGAACATATTAGGAGCGACGGTGATCTGCGATGAAGAAGAATCCAGGCGGGCCTTTGCATTGCTCCTGGCGCAAGGCAGAAGTTAATCAGATTTTGAAGGTCCGAGGGCGCGAAGCGTTTGGAGTGCGTGCGACTTGTCGCCGCTTTCATATCGCTCGACTTGTCGAGCTCATAGATGCCCCAGAGCTTAAATCTAAGGTAAGCGTTTGCACAAGAGTTTTGTTGTAATTAAAGTCTTGGTAGATTTAAGAGCTCGACAAGTCGAGCGATATGAAAGCGGCGACAAGTCGCGCGCACTCCAAACGCTGCGCGTCTCCATCCTTTAAAAGCGGCGGACGCGGACGTGGCAGTAGGGTTGTGACCCTTTGAGAGTGTAGTAATTCTGATGATAGGCCTCTGCCGGGTAAAAGGTGCCTGCGGGTTGTATTTCGGTAGCAATGTCCCAGTGTTTTGCTAAAATTCTTTTTAGTTTTAAAGCTGTGTCTTTCTGGTTATTTGTCAGATAGAAAATAGCTGACCTATATTGCTCCCCGTGATCGGGACCCTGGCCATTGCGCTGTGTGGGATCATGGATCTCAAAAAACATTTTTGCGAGGGTTTCAAAATCTGTTTTGTGAGTGTCGAAGACCACTTCAACCGCTTCGGAATGGCCTGTGCGGCCGGAACACACCTCTTCATATGAGGGGTTGGCCACTTTTCCTCCAGTGTATCCTGACGTGACGCGGTTGACACCAGGACACTGCTTCATCAGGTGTTCCATCCCCCAGAAGCATCCCCCAGCGAAAATAGCCCTTTCATAGCGTTCTTTGGTCAAGGCAGGTACAAACGAAAGTGAAATCGAGTTAACACAGTGTCGCACGTTTTTGTCTGTGAATTGCTCTCCATAAAAAACATGTCCTAAATGGGCACCGCAACAGCGGCAAAGGATTTTTGTGCGCGAGCCATCTGCATCGACATGGCGTTCGACAGCCCCGTCAATTTCATCGTCAAAACTCGGCCAGCCGCAATGAGAAGAGAATTTATCAGAAGAAAGGTACAGTGGGGCATCGCATCGTTTGCAGATGTAGACTCCCGGTTCGGCAAGATTTTCATACGTGCCGCTTCCTGGCCTTTCGGTGCCTTTATGCTCAATAACTTTTTCCTCATCCGAGGATAATTTGTGAAATCGTTCCATAATATACCGTATACTACAAAGCCTACTTTTGTTGTGGAAAAAAAATTATCGTTTCAGTTACAATGGGTTGCAATTTTTAGAAAGCTATAGAGATGGAGAGAATCGCATGTTAAAAATGTTTAAAGAAGGGCAAGAACCGAGCGGTTCAGAGCCTGCGGCCCAACTCACTCGCGCAGAGGCGGAGGGACAAATTACTTTTGATTATGCTGGAAATAAAATCCATTTCGTCAGCTTGGGATGCCCGCGCAATCTTGTCGATAGCGAAGTGATGCTGGGGATTTTGCTGAAGGCCGGTTATGAGGTTTCAGAAGCCCTTGAAGAAGCGGACTACCTTGTCATCAATACCTGCGGATTCCTTGAAGCCTCCCGTAAAGAGTCGATGGACACCGTTAGGGAAACATTGGAGGCACGTAAGAAAACTGCCAAATTAATCGTCACGGGCTGCATGGTACAAACCCACAGCGATGAGATGCAAAAAAGTTTTCCGGGAATCGACTATCTGCTTGGATCCGGCGACGTTGAAGGAATCTTGAAAGCTGTAGAGTCCACACAAAAGGGAAAACTTGTTACTTCAGCACGCAGCTATTTAGAAGTCGGTGAAGTTCCACGACAGCTGTCCACACCGAAACACTATGCCTATCTCAAAATTGCTGAAGGATGCCGCAAACGATGTGCCTACTGCGTGATCCCGACGATCAAAGGTCCACTCCGCAGCAAACCTCAAGAGCAAATCCTTAAAGAGTTTCATACCTTGTTAAATCAGGGTGTGCGAGAGATTATTTTGATTGCGCAAGATCTTGGTGACTATGGCAAAGATCGCGGATCCAAAAGACTGGAAGCGTTGTTGGATCTCGTCAAAGCCATGCTTGCAGTGAAACAGGAATTTTGGATTAGATTACTTTATCTTTATCCCGACGAGATCACTGACGATCTGATTGCACTCATCAAAAGCGATCCACGCATCTGCCGCTACCTGGACATGCCTATACAACATATCAACAATGCAATGCTAAAATCGATGCACCGTGCGACCTCAAGGGAAGATATCATTGCAACAATCACAAAATTGCGCCGTGAAATGCCTGATATTGTCATCCGCACAAGTTTAATCGTCGGATTCCCTGGAGAAACCGAGGAGCAATTTGAAGAGTTGGTCGCTTTCATCCAAGAGTATCCACTGGACAATATCGGTATTTTTAAGTTCTCACGTGAACCTGGATCCCATGCTTACGATTTACCAGACCAGATTCCTGAAGGGATCAAGCAAAAGCGGTACGATAAGCTGATGAAAATCCAGAAGAAAGTATTGACCAAGACAAACAAGAAATGGCTTGGCAAGAAGTTGCAAGTTGTTGTAGAAGGATATCATCCCGAGACCAAATTGCTCATGCGTGGCAGATTCTTTGGACAATGCCCTGAAATTGATGGACAAGTGATCATCAATGATGGCAGGGCTGTCAAAGCCTTTGGGGAAGTTTATACAGTGGAGATCACCGACGTTGCCGAATACGACCTGATCGGCGGCGTTATAGGATAAGGGACCATCGGGCTCGGGCTCGGGTACGTTCACGAAGGCGACCGTGCATGAAAAGTATTGGAGATAAGAATGTTTAAATGGTTAACCTCGTACAACAAGTCAACAACACAGACGAAATATTTTGTTCTTAACTGGTTGATCTATGGTTTAGCCCTTATTATCACAACGATATACTGCTATGCACGAATGGACTTTGTCCGCAGCTACAGAACACCTGGAATTGTCGAAACACACCAGACAACTCAACAAACTAAACAATAGAGGAAGTTGTAATACCCTCAGCAACAAATAAGAAGAAAATGACAGAAAAAACCCCTGACTACCACCAACACGAAGAATTCAAACTGAGAAGCCAAAAACTTGCTGACATTCGAAAACTTGGCATCGAACCTTACCCGCATAAATTTTCTCCCACAACAACAGCAAAAGAATTGCATGATCAATACGCCCTTTCAACCGTCGGACACAGCGAAGATGCAGCAGCAGCCAAAACTCCTGCTGTCACCGTTGCGGGCCGTCTGGTCCTGTTCCGTTCTATGGGAAAAAACGCCTTTGCTCAAGTCCAAGATGCCACTGGGCGCATTCAAGTCATGTTCAACAGGGAGACCACAGCAGTCTCAGGCTATGCCGCTGATAGCAGCGCCGATCCCGAAGCTCTGACTCCATTGAAATTTATCGAGAAAAAAATCGACCTTGGCGATATTATCGGCATCGAAGGCCACTTGTTTCACACAAATAAGGGGGAATTGACCGTTTTCGCCCACACAGTCACCCTGTTATGCAAAACACTACTTCCCCTGGCTGACAAACACTCCGGCCTTGCTGATAAGGAATTACGCTATCGTAAGCGCTGGTTGGATCTTATTACCAACGCTGATGTTTCCAACATTTTTCGCACACGCACACGGATTCTCCGACTTGTTCGCGACTACTTTGAAAAATTCCATTTTATGGAGGTGGAAACACCGGTACTTCAAAGTATTTACGGTGGAGCCGAAGCGCGCCCTTTCGAGACAAAGCTTAATGCATTGGATCAGGAGATGTTCATGCGCATCTCATTGGAAATCCCTCTTAAGAAACTAATCGTTGGTGGCCTGGACCGCGTTTATGAAATTGGCCGTGTTTTCCGCAACGAAGGGATTGACAGGACGCATAATCCGGAATTCACCATGCTGGAAGCGTATGCCTCTTACTGGGACTACAATGACATGATGAGTTTCGTGGAGAACCTTTTCGAAATGTTAGCGATGGAGATTCATGGAACAACGAAAATTACGATCGGAAATCCTGAGGATGAAGCAGGGAAAGTCGTAGAACTTGATCTAAAAGCCCCCTGGAAGCGGATGACGATGAAGGAAAGTTTGGCAACCTATGCACACATTGATGTCGACACCCTTTCCGATGAAGCGATGAGGACGATGCTGAAAGAGAGCGGTGAAATAGAGCTGAAAAAGCTGCCCAAGCTGTCCCGCGGATTACTTATTGCCGCTCTGTTTGAAGTGTTTGCCGAATCTCACTTGGTCCAGCCACACCACATCATCGACCACCCCATTGAAACTACCCCGCTGTGTAAACCACACCGCCATCCAAAACATCGCGCCGAGGGACTTGTCGAACGATTCGAGAGTTTTATCCTCTGCCGGGAAATTTGCAACTCGTACTCAGAACTCAATGATCCCGAAATCCAACGCAGCCTGCTTCTTGAACAAAATACGAGGCGCGATGGCGGAGACGAAGAGGCAAGCCCATTTGATGAAGAATTTATGGAAGCGATTTGCCAGGGGATGCCTCCCACAGGCGGACTGGGGATTGGGATTGACAGGATGATCATGATTCTGACAAACACGCATTCGATAAGGGATGTGCTGTTCTTTCCGTGGATGAAACCAGAAGCCCGCTAGTCACACGATAGCCAGGAAGGGGGCCTTCGGCTGGCTGGGGGGGGGTGAACTGAGAAAAAAATAACAGGATATGCAGGATGGGAAGGATAGGCAGGATGCCTTCGGCTGGTAAATCTTTCTTTATCTTAAGTCAGTGATTGCCACAGGCAATCACTGACTTAAGATAAGATTTGCCAGCCGAAGGCGTCCTGTCTATCCTTCCCATCCTGCCTATCCTGTTATTTTTTCCTGAGCCCACACACACAGCCAGCCAACCGACGGCATCCTGTTTATCGTGTTACTCTAGACGAAGGCGCTCGACAAGCTTGATGCCATGCGGAGTGAGGTAGACCTCGGTTTCACCAGATTTTTTGACAAAATTTGCCTGAATCAGCAGCTTACAGATCGTATTAACCCCTTTAGGGCTCAGGTTTGCGCGTACTCCAGCGCGATAGCGATCGACGGGGGACTCCCGGTTCCCTGTTGCCTCTGCCTCTTCACATAAACTGATGATGAAATTTTCATCTTTTGTTCTATTTTTATTAGCCATTTTTTTTCAATCGTGCTCCGTTTGGGGTGTCTTCAATCACATAGCCTCTGGCGGAAATAAAATCTCGCAGGGTGTCGGCAAGGGCCCAATTTTTATGTTGGCGTGCTTCGATGCGTTGTGCCAGGGCTTCTTCTAGGTCTTGTGGAATGATTTCATCCAGCACATCAAATGACAAGACGCCCAGCACATCATTAAATTGCTTCAGCAATCCCAGGACTTTTTGCGCCTCTGCTTTGCCGAGCTTTCCGCCATCGCATAGGACATTCACTTCCCTGACTAACTCAAAGACAGCGGCAAGGGCTGGAGATATATTTAAGTCATCGGCGAGGGATCCGGAAAACGATAAGTAGGCCCGTGCCAGGATGGGATCGATCAAATCCAAGTTATGCGGTACATTCACCTCATTGAGGCGCTGGATGAAGTCTTGCAGGCGCTGGAGGGATCCCTTTACGGCATCGAGGCCGGACAGGGTAAAGTTTAACTGAGTTTTGTAGTGTGTCTGCAACAGCATGTAACGCACCTGTATCCCTGAAAACCCTTTGTCCATCAAATCGCGCAGAGTAAAAAAATTACCGAGGCTTTTGGACATCTTTTTGTTATCGACAACCAGGTGTTCCGAATGCATCCACGTTTTGACAAATTGATGCCCTGAGCAGGCTTCAGACTGGGCTATTTCATTTTCATGATGGGGGAACATGTTGTCGACTCCCCCCACATGAATGTCGATGGTTTCGCCTAAAATTTTCATTGCCATCGCGGAACATTCTAGGTGCCAACCTGGGCGGCCGGGGCCGTAGGGGCTTTCCCAAAATATTTTTCCATCCCGAGTGGGATCATAGGCTTTCCATAGGACGAAGTCTGCGACATTATCCTTATCATATTCATCGCTGGAAACACGTTCGGAAGCCCCAGCTTGGAGCTCATTGAGGTGGAAATGGGATAAACAGCCGTAGCGGGGGAACTTGCGGATTGCGTAGTAGATGCTTCCGTCACCCCCTTTGTAGGCGAATCCTTTGGCAAGCAGTGAGGCGATCATGTCGATCATTTCCTGGATATATTCTGTTGCCGCAGGATAGTATTCAGCCGGTTCGATATTTAAAATTTTAAGATCACTTAAGAAAGCATCTTTATAGGGTTTGGTAAATTCATCGAGAGTGACGTTATTTTTGATGGCTCCCATGATGGTTTTGTCATCGACATCGGTCAAATTCATTACTTGAGTGATCTGCATGCCAAAGAATTTGATCGTGCGCCGCAGTATATCCTCGAATATATACGT
>JBAWVE010000101.1:0-8368 GCA_037147435.1 Parachlamydiaceae bacterium | reverse complement strand
GGCTGGAGCGGTTCTTTCCGGCGCGATTCCGTATTAAATAAAACCAAAGGGATTGTGGGAATAGGAAATTTGTTGGCTTCCATTAGGCTCTCTTCTCGTAAAATTGCAAAGGCCTATCATAAATTCTCTCGAGTTTAAGTACAACTGCGAAAAATGACCTTGTCCAAAGAGAAGCGTCCTGGTCCGAAGATAAAAACGATTATAGCCGCAAACAGAAAGGTAAAGGGCAATTGGCCTACAAAGTTTAGTGGATCATCCAAAATACCCAATGTTGCCTCGGTATGGGCCGTTAATAACGCCACAATCATTGCCCCGATCAGCGGTAAACACATTAGTCTGGAGGCAAGCCCTAATAGCAGGCAGGCTCCGCCAACAGTTTCAATCCCCGCCGCTACATAGGCATTGGCAAGGGGAAACGGGAATCCCAAAGTGCCAAAAAAGGTGGCCACATGTCCGATATCTGAAAGTTTGCCTGCTCCTGTGCATAAAAACTGCCACCCCCAAAACAGGCGAACTGAAAGAAGAAAGAAAGGTTGTAAAAAATTTCCTGTTGCCACCAGCTTGTTATTCATATTTTTTCCTTTTTTTCTGTTTCGGGAACAGGGGGTGAGGGATCTTTGATAAAATGGGGACGTGGGCAAGAGATCAGGAAAGCTGCCACATCGAGTGCCTCTTCAGGCGTCAGGATGGGCTGTCCATGCGGCATATTCAGCAGGATAAATGGTGCCAGCATCGGCAACATATTCATTCCAGCTCCATCGTTATACGAATTATCGCCCCATAATGGAGGGACACCTATATGCCCCTCTCCGCTGTTTCCGTGACATAGTGCGCAATGGTCATAGTACACTTTATCTCCGACCTTTGCATCTGGAACGTGAGTCGAGACAATGGGCTCAAGCCCTAACCAAGGGAGCATGGGAGCATTGACAACTTCGTGGGAAATCCATGCAAGATAAGACAAAAGGGATTCCATTTCCAGGCTATCATGAGGTAGGGGTTTACCGTTAAGGCTTCTCCTGTAGCAGTTATCGAGACGATCCATCAAGGTAATATTTTTATTGTCTCGCTTGGAAAATTTTGGATACATGGCGGTGACGCCTACGAGTGAAATCCCCCGATTTTTTCCTCCAAGGGTATTACCGCCGTTGAAATGGCAGCAATTGCAATCAATGGAGTTCCCTGCGTATTCGGGGGTATGGTCGCGCGTATCAAGCATGATCTGGTAGCCATAAAGGATTTTAGTTAGCATGGCTTCCGGGGCGCATTCGGGATCGACCAAGTCGAATTCTAGAGGGGGTTTGTCGTCTTTGCTATCATCAATTTGGTAATAGCGTTCGCCAGGAGTTGCTCCCATGACAGTGACGAGAGCTTCGTTAGTGGTTAGATTTTTATACAGGAAGTAGCAGGCGCCAATGGAGATCGCGAAGACTACAAAAAGCAATGTTTTTCCCATATAATCCCTTGTTCGTCTGAAATTTTCACCATGCCAAATTATGGATTTTTTAGGGAACAGGAAAAAAAATCACCATAGAGAGCTAAGAAAAAAGTGGCAACCGTCGGGATTTGTCGCCGCTCTGGTACAGCTCGACAAGTCGCACGCACTCCAAATGCTTTGCGCACTTTTAAGTACTTGTGCATTGTTGAGCTCAAGGAGTCGCCCGCACTTCAAATTAAATCTTAGCATTACTCGTATAGAATAAGTTATTTAGTGAGACCATTAAAAATTTTTGAAATTTTAGTGGTAACAAAAAAGGAATAGGACTAAGGTCGCATCAAAGCGGATAATCTTAATGAAATATTTATCTGCCCTGTGCATATTACCCTCGTTTTAGAAACGACAGGGAGGCCGGAAAAAGTGAAGACAAACCTGATTTTTTTTACTGCCTTAGAGGTGGTAAGGGTATATTTAGTTGGCTTTTTTACGCGATGCCTCCTCCCCTCTTTTCTCACAACTTTTCTCTTTACTCCTTTGTTTATTTATCTAAAACACTAACAAATAAGGATAAAGTATTATGTCTACCGATCTCATACGGTCATCATCATTTTCTTCATTACTATTTCCCTATGTAGACTCACCTAGTGTGACTGCTGGAAAGGAGAGAAACGAAAAATACCGAAAGTATCAGGAAACACTAAAAAATCTTGATTCATTTTCTCCATTAATCGAGCTGCTCCGCAAAGACCCAACCTCCCTGCCAGAAAAAAAGATTAAAGTTATTGAGAGCTCTGTTAGAGCAGCTAAAGAAGAGGTTTCTAAACATCTTGATGTCATTCCGACAGCTGACCAGCTGCAAGCATGGTCAAAGGAATGTCGGGTGGAATCACAACAATTGACCCTATTGACCGATTCTTTCCGTTCGTTATTGACACAGTCGGGTATGGTCAAAGAAAAAACTGATACACAGCCTTTGGATGCAGTAGCGGAAACGAGACTTTTTCCGCCAGCAGGAGATGTTGATTCCCAGATTGAACTAATCACTCGAGCAAAAAAACTTTTGGAAACCGTTGGTGGAAGCTCGCCTTATATCGTAGCAGAGATTAAAGAGCAGTATGCAGAAATGACAGGTGAGGACGAACCACGGTCTGTATCAAGAGGCTTTGGTGCTGGTGTGATGAATATGCTGGAGACCGTACTCAAAACATCCCAGCATGCACCTGTCCCGGATACGCATCCAAAAAAATCAAAAGGTCAAATTGAAGCGCTTCTTGAATTGGAAACAGTATGGAGCACCCTGTATTTAAATACTGTAGAATTGGCTACCCAAGTGAAGCTTACTGAAATTCTCAGTCCTATTGCGGATCTTCTGGCAGAGGAACAGTTCCAAAGTATTCAGTGCCTAACAGGTTTGGACGAACTGAATCAGTCACTATTCAATTTTGCCTCAAAAAAGTCGTCATATACGATCAAGCTAAAAGAGTGCCGCCAGGATCAGTTAATCACCGATGAAAAGTCGGCACTGGAAATGTCGAAACAGGAAATTGACAAGACTATTGCCTCTCTGAAGACCCACCTAGAAGCACAGGAAAAGAGTGTAAAGAATTTAAAAACTGGTGTTGTCACAGCCCTCACGACAATGGACCTGTTGATTGTCAAACTTGGCACCCTGTCTACAGGAATACAACCCCAGTCGGCATCAAAAGATTTAAAATATGGTGCTCTTATTGATCTCTTAAAAACTGTTTCCAATGATTTACGTCGGTATTGGAATACGCTTTGTTTGGACACTTATTTTGAGAGACAGCGCCTCGACACCTATGTGAACATGTGGTCTATGAGCCATGAAATCAATGCACTTCATCACGATGTCTTGGAAACCCACCACTATTTACGCTGGGATGTTCGAAAAAAAGAAGGATTTCGCAATGACCAATACAGCTTATTCATGCAAAAATATGATACCAATACTTCATTGGCTTCCCGATCCGAACGAGTTGAATCAGCGCATCAAAATTTTGTACAAAATTCCAAAACGCTTTTGGAATCGTTAGCAGGTATTGAAAGAACCCGCAAACTTGAATTGGGAAGCAAAAAATGTACTCTCATTTCCAATGCGGGCATGGTGATTCCCACTGAAGAATTAGCTTTAGAGCGTGCTGATATGATGGACGCTATTAATACTCACTGTCAAACCCTAATCAAACAAGCAAACGACTTTAAAACCCAAGTCGAGACGCAGAAAAACAACTTTTCTGAACTGCAGGATGCCTGGCGGGTTGAGTTTGGAAGAATCAACGAGAACCTCAAATTACATCCTGATGACGTGCCGAACTTCCATTTGCTTTATACGTGGGAAAATTACCACAACGCTAAAGAATATCTTTCAAATTTTCAGGAAGTTCTCAGCAAAAATGGACAGGGGTTGGTTGACGCTGTCAAAACGGTCTATGATGCCTTGGCAACAGGTGCAGCAACACTCACCGGTTACATGACAGGCAGCAATGACGGCAAAGTGGCCCACCTCTAACAGTAGTTAAGCTCAGTAAAGTGCAAATTAATTGATTTAACAAGGAGTATATTTATGGCGATTGTGCAAACTGGAGGATCCCTCCTATCAGGCGTATTTCTACCTATTACAGTCACACCCCCTACTGAATATGAAAAAAATGAAGCCCAAGTCCGTAGACGCATCGAAAATGCTGTTGATATGATTAAAAAATTGCCGAAAAATCCGGAATTTCCTTTTATGAAAGCTATTGGACTGCTACAAAAAGGTGCGGGAAAAGCGATGGAAAACCTCCCAGGACCGGATATTCAATCCACTCAGGATCTTTCAAGAAGGATACTGGAAATTAGCAACAAGTTTGCACAGATTATCGCTCCGCTAAAAACATTACAAAATGAATTACAACAACAGATACGGCCCCTGGCAGATGGATGGGTAGAGACTGAAATCCGTAGTCAAAAGCGCAATCTTAATGTGAAAGCTGATGAATTAGAGCAGCTCAATCAAAATAGCCATCGAGGGTTAACCGAATCCGTTCGGGCTCATTCGTCACAAAAGACTCTGGAGATCTTTATCGCAGAAGATACAAATTCTCCTGAAAGTGCAGCTTTATACAAAATGGAGCTATCTTCTTTAAATGAGCAGTGGGTAGATTTATGTGCATCATCGATAGAAGGAACAGCCTTGATCGGACTGATGACCTCTCTGTTCGATAGCGTGACTCGTCTGAGCACCCTATCAGCAACGGCAAAAACCAATCGATCTTTTTTCAGAGAACAGCTCGAAAATATTTCGAATATAGAGATGGATAAAGAGTCTCTGACTGCCCGGGCAAATTCGGTTCAAAGAGAAACGAGTGATATTGCCAGATTGCTACCGCAAGTTAATGGCACATTAGAGAAAATGCAGGAACTCAACACCTCTCTTCAAATAAAAATTGCGGACATAAGAAGTCAACTGCCCGAAGCCTCCCGCGATCGCTTTGAAGCAGCATTACAAGATGTGCAATATGCCCCTGCCAATATATCTAAAGATCTTTTTGATGCTTGGAAAACGCTAGTTTTAAATCATTGGAATAGCGAACAAACAATGACACTTTTATCTAATTGCCACGAACTTTGCGTTGCAATTGAATCATTGAAGGCGGAAACCACCCGTCAGGCACAACATTCGGGTGAAATAGAACCTGAGAAGCAGGCCGTTCAAATCCAAAGCATGCAAAATAGATTGGAAAATATCAAAACAGCTTTTCAGAAAAAAATTAAGAATCTTGACAAAGCGTCTGAGAAATTTGAAACATGTTTAACCGCATCAGAATCTAGTCAGGAAAAACGACAGGCCCTTTTAAAACATGTCGTTTTACTAGAAGGTACTGCTGATGGAAAACTAAAGGATTTTAATAGTCAATTTGATGAAGAATGCAAAATATTTTTCAAGCAGGTGACAAAAGTCAAGTCGATTGTAAACAAGGGATTTGAAGATTTAGAGGCTTATTTTGAGGCTGCAAAACGACCTAAGGTAACTGAGACTGCGGTGCCAGCAATAGAACCTATCGCTGAAACTGCACAGGCTGGGGGCTTTTTCTCGACACTAGGAAATGTGTTTAGTTTTAGCTGGACAAGCTCCTGAGATTTGAGGCTACGCAGCGAACATTACTTGAGTGCAATGCAGGGGTGGGCGATCGTTGGCCGCATCCCGTTTCAGGGTGGGTAGCTAGTTTGCTAAATATCCAGGGCAGGCTTACGCTCAATGTCGTCAAAATAAGGGATTTTTATGGTGCTACGGGTACCAATCTCGATAGCTTTGCTCCTCGTCAATATAGCCACAGATATTGACTCGTCGCAAATCTATCGATCTTGGCACCCTCGCTACCATATAAATTTCTTTATTTTGACGACATTGGGCTTACGCTTGCCCTGGGTAATTTTTGTTACATTAATGCCCACCATCTGTCACGAACTCGTCAGCCTGTATTCAAATCAAACTAAAAAATTTACAAAGGAGTTTTTTCAAATGATTCCAAGTATACAACCAGCACCACCGCCCTTTATTTTACTGCCTGTCGAGATCTCAAAAAAAACGGAAATACCCTATACCGATTATGTCCACGAAAGTGTGCAGAGTATTGTTGAAATGATCCAAAACCTGAAAAGTGATGGGTCCCCGCTTGCGTGGTTCGAGATGAGCGCTTCTGACACTGCGGTCACAACATTCAAGGACTCCGGCCATGAGGTCATGCAGTTACTTCCAAGACGTCAGGACCCGTCTCCTGAGCCACGATTAATTTTACAAAAGACGAAGGAGTATGAGGGCGTTTCGTCAGAACTGCAGGAGCAGTACACTTACTGGACTGCTGAATTGACCCATTCCCAGCAAAATACTGACAAGACAACTCCCAGTGAAAAAAGCAGACAGCTAATCTATCTAATCGCCAGGTTAGAACGGATCTTTAAAGCCTCAACCGATTGGGCACCCCATGTGAAGGCCAAGCTCACTAGACTCTTTCAAGAAATCTCCAAAAGGGAAGAGCACCCGACGCCGCCATTGGAGATCACTGAATCGGTTACTGTATATTTTTCTACCCTCATTCCTGCTGATTTTTTAAAAAAGAGACTGAGTGCATCTGCTTCCGAGGCAGAAACAATAAAAAAAGACTTTGAGACCCTAGGACACAGTTGGGTTAATCTCAGTCAAGACTCGCTTAAAACGGCTACCCTTGCCCATCTTCTTCGCTTGACGTCCGATGCCGTCACCCTAGTGAGTCAAAACCTCGTCAAAGAAAGGAAGGATCGACGGGAAGTTGACGAATTAGTAAGCCAATTTGTTAAGGATTTCGGCAGCGACCTGAAAGATCCTCCTGAACATTCGGAAGTCGGTGCCCCAGGGGCAGCTGTTGCAAAAATTGAGGAGCCCAGTACCCAGTGCATAGGAGCCTCGCGGGTTGTAGCAGAGGTTTCCAAAGATGAGTTAAGTCAGTTGCCAAGGGGGACAAGGACAGTCAGAGAACTTGCCGGAAGGGTTGGAGCTTTAGCACCGATAATCAAAAGTTTAGAGAAGGGAGTCACTGAGGTGACACTGAAGATACAAGCGTTAGGCGAGGGGGTTAAGCAGCAGGTTGCTCTGGCTAAAAGTCGACTTTTCATGGATCGCACTAGAGTCAGTTATACCTCCTCTGCAGGATCTTCCAGTGATACTAACCCGTTAGAGAGCATCATGACGATTGAGAGAAGAGCGATCACAACCAAAGATGAATTACTATTTCCTCATCAGTTCGATCAGATCCAGGAAGAGCTGCAGAAACAGTTAGACGAAACGGTTTCAAATTTTAATAGGGCGTGGAAGTCCCTTTCGCTGCACAACGAGGCAGAGAACATAACGCTCCAGTACCTGATTCAGTCTTATGAGTTGGGTATTAAAATGAAAACGTTGATCTTTGATCGTATGCAAAAAAATACAGCGATCGTCCGTGAAATTACCGATGCTAGCACTAGTGTTGACAATGTTTTTAAAACCGCTGCTAGCGACAAATGGACACAACCAGCGAGTCAGCAAAGTTTTAAAGAACGGTATGAAGAGTTGGAGAAGGAGTACGATCATCTCTCCGCTGCATTAAGAGAGGATTTTTCTAAAGATCCATCCAAAACACTCAAACCACGCATAGAAAAACTTCTGGATGCACTTGACAATACGTTTGAGGACCTGCAAGAGACAGTTAAGCGAACGAAGATTGGAAATGATGATCACGAAGCAGATGAATTCCTAATGGTTGTGACTGGTCCCCTCTTAGGCAGGGACATAGAGGCCAGGATGATAGGGCCTAATTAAAATTATTACCTCGCATGATGTATTTGTGGTATACTCGACTTTGTACAATTTTCCCCTTTGGCTTTGGGAGAGAAGCAAACTGCGGCGTAATGAATGTTGAAGGAAGGGATTTTCTACCCCTTCCGAGAAATTTATTTAGCTGCAGGAAGCTTTTCTCCGAAGACGATGGCAAAAATTGTACACAGTCGAGTATAGAGTTAAGCTCTGGTCAATAAAAGGGAGGCCTACATGTTTCGCAATAAGATTATCGATCCAGCTGGGATTATTTTGGCGACTGCCTGTTTCCTATTCAGTTTGTTTCTTTTCTATTCAGACACCGCAACATTCTGGGGCAGTGCGGCGGCGGCTTTGTTGGCTGCCGGTATGTTTTGGATCATGTATACCATTGTACGCGTTGTCATTTTAGCCTTCCGTGAGTAGCACAGAGTGTCAGGCGTCTGACCCCGTATATGACCCGAACATGAAAGATTTGCTCAAGAAGTGAAATGATCCCAGGATTTTTCAAAACAACATCGGGTACAATTCAACCGTCTTTTTTGCCCTTTTTTCGGCATGGTTCAAAATGGAACGAAAATGGGTAGCACAAAGTAATCAAA